>JAQCND010000613.1 GCA_028274765.1 Bradymonadaceae bacterium | reverse complement strand
CGCCCGACGTCCATCCGCTGGTCGAGCCCCTGTATCGAGCACACAGACTGTTCGACCGTTACCATCATCAGCCCGGGATCGCGCGAACGCGATTTCTCTCGTTCCAGTTGTTCGATCGCCCTCCCGACACACTCCCCGACTGGACTCCTCCCGAGCCGGCTCCCTGTACCGACCGATCCCCGGCAACGGAGGGGCTCGCCTCTCCACCGACCTCCCCCGAGGAACTCCGATGCGTTATGCGTTCGGGGCAATCCTCCGAGCTCGTCGACCGATACGCCTCCGAAGGGGAGACACTGTCGTCAGAGGCCAGACGCGCCGCCATCGCGGCGACCCTCATACTCGAACCCCGCGAGCGTTGGGCGAACTACCTCCCCGATCGGCTCGATCGTTCAGATGTCGAGCCGCTCTGCACCCCGCCGACGATCGATTCCCCGCTGGAGCAGGTCACCCCTGCTCAGCCGATCGAACTGGAGACGATGGACAAAAGTGAGGGCCCCAGCGACACATCCTCGGATCCCTCGACGCGTTCGGACGGCTCGAATGACGGAGCCCCTGACTGAAAGACAGTCAGGTACCTCCATCTGGGGAAGACTCGGCTCGTCCGAAGTGACATGCCGTTGAATGCGACGGGGGCACGAGACGACTACAGAGATGGAAAGACGTCTGTTCGCGATCCCCCGAATCGCTCGACACCCCCATGACCACGTGCCGATTGGCCTGGATCAGTTCGCTTGTCGCCCTTCTCGTGTGTGTCGCCTCTCCTGCCTTCGCCGGTCACGACGATCGAGAGGTGGCGTTCGATCGGATCGAACTCGAGGTGACTCCATCCGACCGGCTCCAGATCGACTACGAGATCACCGACGCCGACTGGAAGCGGCTCGAACACGAGGGCATCCACCCCGAGCTGAACCTCTACACGGTGCGCGAGGATGGCGAACGCCCGACCTACGCCTACAACTTCGACCTCGATGAGCAACGCGACACGCTGACCCTCTCCGAGAACTTCGACGTCTTCGAGTTCCACCAGATCCAGCTCGACGTGCTCGGATTCGAGGGAGACTGGCGAGTCGAGCGAGTCGCGGCCCAAGTTCATGGCATCAGCGGCGCTCGACTGGCTTTCGAGCGAAGTCGGGCCGATTTTACCGTCAGTGCCGTCAGCCCTTCCCCCGTACCGCGCAATTCGGACGACCACCACGCCTCCGACGATTCCGGTCGATCGGATGACAGTGATATGTTCGACGACGATACGGACGAATACGACGATGCTCCCCACGAGGAACGTGAGCGAGAGGGGGATCATTATGGTAATACGGATGGCCGCGATCGAGCGAGGGACTCCGACGGCCCACACACCGACGAAGACGAAGAAGAGCACGTTCACGACGACGAAGCTCACCACGATGGGCCCGATGACTCACACACCGACGAAGACGAAGAAGAGCACGTTCACGACGACGAGGCTCATCACAACGATGGCGACGATACGTCCCACGACGACGATCATCGCGACGACGCCAACCGAGAACATCATCGCGACCGAGCCCGACAGAGGGCGCGCGTCATCAGCACGTGTCGAGACGTCACCGATTACGACTCCGAGATGACTGCATGCACCGAACACACCACGGACTTCGAGTTCGACTGGGCCCTCGAGGCGATCGAAGCGTGCGGGGAGGTCGCTCACCATTCGTCCGAATTCGAGACGTGTCTGACGACCTCTGGCGAGTACGCCGACATCAATCCTGCCCCCGTGGCACGAACTTGCGGCGAGCTGTTCAACCACGATTCCGATGTTCAGTCGTGTCTCGAAACGGGGATCACCTACACGACCGCTCCCCCCTCCAAGATTCGAGCCTGCGGCTCGGTCGCCAATTTCGACGACGATCGGCTGATGTGCATCGAAAAGGCCGCCGATCTCGGAGCAGGAGGCGCCGAGATCATAAGGGCCTGTGGTGAGGACACCCTGGAGAG
>JAQCND010000603.1 GCA_028274765.1 Bradymonadaceae bacterium | reverse complement strand
GCGGGGGGGCTGACCCCCGGTAAAGGCACCATCTTCAGTCGTTGTCCGGGGGTTGGAGCCATTCGAGCGACGAGATCGAAAGCGATGGTGGAGGGTCGCGCCGAGGGGGGCTGAAGCGCGGGGATGTCAAAATGACCCGTTCGATTGACTCCCCGAGATCGATTGTCAATGTCGAGAGACGCGTTTCCTCGTGCCCCGGGTGGGAGGCGGACACGTTCAGATGCGTGTCGATGGACTTCGGGCCCGGTGATCTCGAAGGCGGGGGCGTCTTCGAGGCATACGAGTCCTCGACGACTGGACTTCAGGGGAGGGCGAGGTTCCCCGGGGTTGAGACGTATCTGGAGTTGTTCGAACCACTCGGCCTCGCTGCATGTGCTCGAGATGAACGGGGGGCCGCGCCGCTCTCCACGGTCGCCTCGCGGCTCGGCCCCGACGATGGCTCCATCGTTCAACGCGAGGTCGACGGTCTCACGGGGGGGGTCGGCGCGTCGACGGGACTCTGGCGGTCGAGGATCGCCCGCAGACGATCGCGCCGTTCACGGAGCGAAGCGGCACGGCGTTTGAGGTCGGATTGCTTGGTATCGAGTTGACGCCCGTCCTTGAGGAGATCCCGATACGAAAAGGGGGGACGTTCCCGGATCGACTCGTGGCGTTCGCGTTCTTCGTCGAGGCGCTGGGTGAGCCGATTGCGCTCGCGCCGGAGCTCCTCCAGCCCTCCGAGTGAAATGTCCTCGGGGTCGAGCTGGCACGAGGCTTCGTCCTCGACTTCGACCTCGAGCGCAAACGCAATGATCTCGAGGTACTCGACGTCGCTTCGGGTGTAGGCCTTCTCGATGGCGTGCCACCACGCCTCGAAGTCCTCCCGGCGTTCGGCGCCGAGGTCGGGGTGGAGGGCCAGGCAGAGACTCCGATAGATGCGACCACAGCGCTCGACACACTCGACATCACGGAACGAGAGTCCGTAGAGCTGGCGGCGACTCTCGTGGATGCGTTTCTCTTTGGCTCGGATCTCCTGATGCCAGTCGTCGAGTTCGTGTTCGATCTCGCGGTCGATCGTGTGGAGTCGCTCCGATGTGATAGCTTCGCCGCGCTCTTGGAGGCGGATGAGCCGTTCGATTTTGCGCTCGACCGCGGCGTTTTCGAAGCGGAGCTCCAGGATCTCGAGCTGGAACGGCCCGAGCTGGTCGTGATAGCGCGCTCGGAGTTCGGGACCCTCGATTTCTTCGAGACGTAACGTGTGTTCGAGCGTCTCAGCGAGTTGGGTGCGAAGGTCGGCAATCTCCTGTTTGAGTCGGCGGGCGTCGGGATGGACGCTGAGGTCGGTCATACGTGTGCTCCCTGTGTGGACGAGGACGTTGGCGGCCCGGGGTATTGCGTCGAGCGAGGGGAGTATCACTCGCCTCTCTAGCGCTCGCTGTCACACCACGTGCATTGCACGAGTATAGCTCGCCGCGTCCCCGCGGCAACTCTCGGCCCCTGTTATATCGATGGACCGGGAGGAAGCCCGAGTGCGCGGTGAACGTATCCTCTGCGAGCGACAACCGGCGAGGGCATCAGCCCTGCGCTCGATGTCGCAAAGCTCCCATTCGACGTGGTTCTATTTCGGGTTCGGGGTGCGTGCAAGTCGGGGCCAGAGCGGCCGCCCTCGTGCGGAGGAGTGTGGCGTGCTCTTGCAGTTGAGACGCGTGTTGCGACTGTTTGTCTCCTCCGGCCGGATGCGAGGGGGACGCGATCGGTTCTCATGCGCCCGAGGACTTTCGGGCCATCGACGTCTCAGGCGTGAGGTCGAATGATCGATTCGAGTCGTTCGAGGCCGTCGGTCAGACAGGCGGGACCGGGCTGGAGAATAATTTCGGAGCCGATCTCATAGAGACGATTCTCGGCGACGGCAGTCACCTCGTCGAACCCCGGTCGTTCGTCGTAGTCATCGAAGTCTACAGGTTCGCCACACCACGAACCGATGATGAGCTCGGGATCGGCTTCAATAACGTCCTCGTGGGTGACGGTGCGCTCGTCGGCCTGCTTGCCGGAGGCGCGATCGGCGAATACGTTGCGTCCGCCGGCGAGCTCGACGAGCTGGCTCACCCACTGGATGCCGCAGATCTGGGGGTCGTTCCACTCCTCGAAGTAGACACGGGGACGTCGTGCCTGCTGGCGGGTTCGCTCGGCGGCCGCCTCGAGTCGATCGACGTATCCCTCGACGAGGTCGTGCGCCCGGTCCTCGGCGCCGACGAGTCGGCCAATCGTCATCACGACATCGAGGATCTCCTGGATGGTGCGCTGGTTGAAGATCAGGACCTGGAGATTGGCCTCGATCAGATCGGCGGCCAGCTCCGACTGGATGTCGGAGAATCCGATCACGAGGTCGGGGTCGAGATCGGTAATTTTGTCGACACTCCCGCCGATGAAGGCCGAGACGACGGGATGCTCTTCGGCTGCTTCTGGGGGGCGCTCGGTATAAGCGCTGATGCCGACGATGCGCTGCTGTTCGCCGAGCTCATAGAGAATTTCGGTGGGATCTTCGGTCAAACAGACGATGCGTTCGGGGACGTCGCGAGCCGTCCAGGCGTCGGGATCGACAGCGTCGATAGTCATGGCATACCTCGTGAGGGGAGTGATCTCGCCGCTTCGGCTACGAGGCCGTCGGACACGTTGGCAAGGGGCTCGAAGGCAGTTCGGGGGCTCGGGCCATTGCACTGCCACTCCGGGGGAAGGTGGAATGCCGAGCCGACCGAGGCCTGTTCGAGCCAAGGGTACATCGCGCATATGACATGGATGGCGTATCGAATGGATCTCCGTCTTACAAATCGTACTCGTCTCTCGGTGCTCCTCTCACTCGTCGGGACTCTCGTGATCTGGGGGTTTGGGGCGTGGATAGCTCCGGAGATGGCTCGGGCTCAGTCGTCCGGGGCTTCCTCGTCGTCGACGGGAGGTGACACCGAGGCGAGGTCGGATCCGGGGGAGCTCATGTTGCACGAATACATCGATCCCGCGGACATCCAGATATCGTCGTCGAACGATCGAAGCAGTACTTCATCCGCCGATGGGGCCGAGGCGCCGAACAATGCGGAGCAGGCGAGCCGTTCGAGTCGTCCTCCCAGTCAGACTGGCTCTCGGAGTGGAGCCCCCCCGGAACTGACCCTCAATTCGGGCCCCGGCGATCTCGTGCGCGGCCCGAGCGGACCGCTCGACGGTGAAGTCAAAGAGTCTCCCTACGGTCCGACCTCGGGTCGATCGGGGGTGACTCCGCTCGATCGGAAAACGGATCGCGTCTCCGATCTCGAATACAACGCCTCTTTCGATCCATCGGTCTTTCCTTACAAGCGCAAGGCCGCCCAGAACCGGGCCGTTCGCACCGACGACGGGCAATATCACATGTCACTCGAGTCGAGATCGCTCGAACGGCTCTCGGTGGGAGGCGCGGAGGGGCCGAACGAAGATACCTTCTGGGGCACGTTCCTGCTGCGAGCGGAGGCGGGACGTCTCCACCCGATTCCGACCCCGGCGCCCCGCACGAGATTTCTCGACATTCAGACCGAGCCGGTCTCCGACGTCACCGTTCTGCGGGATCGCGCCGACAACTACTATCTCCGAGTCGAGGAGCATACGGGACGCCTCCGGGTCAACGCTCGTGTGGCGTCGCCGGGTGATTACTTCAACGGCACCTTCGAGGGAAGCGACGTGACCTGGACCCAGTGGTCGGACTCGATCAATCCCGGGCTCTCACCGGAGATCGAGCGCGCCGCCGACCGCGTCCTCTCGGAGATCGGGGTCTCGCGGGACCAGTCGCCCGCCGAGGTGATGAACCGCCTGATCTACTACTTCCGCAATTTCGAGGCCAAGTCCCTGCCGGAGGACCTCGAAGTCGACGATCTCTACGAGACCATTGCTCTCCGTCAAATTGGCGTCTGTCGTCACCGAAGCCTCGCCTTTGTCATCACGGCCCAAGCCCTCGGCATCCCGACTCGATACGTCTACAACGAGGCTCACGCCTTCGTGGAGGTCCGCTGGCCTCAGCGCGGATGGCGCCGCATCGACCTCGGCGGTATCGCTCGCGACATCGGCTACAACGGCAGTCAGCGCGATCGGCTCCACGAGGCGGGCAATCGCGACTCCTTCCCCCGGCCTCCTGCATATCGCGAAGAGATGGAGGAGATGCGGCAGCGCCAAGACAACAATACCTCCCAGTCGAGCGATCGATCGGGAGACGGAAGCAATGCCCCCGACGAGTCGTCCGAAGCCGACAGCTCGGAGGAGGGCGAGAGACGCATGAACATGGACCGGTCACCTCGAGAGGCCGAAGGTGAGAAGGCGTCTCAGAATCGACGGGACGATCGGAGGCCGAGCCGACGGGTCAATCGAGGCGAGGACTCGAACACGAATGCCGCCAATCGGGCCTCCGAGCAAGCTTCGTCGTCGGGACGTCGGCCGGGCGAGTCGGGGACCGGCGAGGGCGAGAGCAGAGGAAGTGACGAGATCGATCTCGAAGCTGTGATGCAACAGCGCAACGACGCCAGCTCGGGCGATGCCGATACCGCCTCGGAGCAAGGACGTACTCGCAAGCCCCCCACTCGCATCGGACTGCGTGCCAGTCGCCAGTCGGTTCTGCGGGGCAGCCCTCTCCAAGTCAGCGGGGTGTTGACGACCTCCGGAGGCGATCCCATCGCCGATCAGAACATCCGTCTGTATCTCGGGCGCATCGGGAGTCGGAGCACGGAGGCGATGTCCGAGATCAAGACCGTCGAGACCGATCGGTCTGGTCGGTTCGAGGCGGAAGTCGCGATCCCCGAGACGACCGACATCGGGCGATGGTCGTTGATCGCCGTCTTCGAGGGGAGCGACCGTTACGCTGGATCGCGCTCGGATTGAGAGGCGCGTCGTCCTCTCCTTCTCGTCGAGCCGATTGGCTCCCCCGAATCCACCGGAGTGATACGGGTACGGGTCCCTCGGGCCCGATGCTCATCCCTAGTTCGAGTGGGGAGCGGGCGTCAGGACCTCGAATCGCTCTCGCGCCGAGGACGTACGGCGTATCCTCCCACCAACAAGAGGGTCATCAGAAGCGAGCCCGGAAGCGGAGGGGCCGGCGAGCCGGCGAGCTGACATCCCCCTCCGTTCTCTTCCGCTCCCTTCGAGCCGAGCCCCGTGTCGGAGCCCGACCCCACCCGTGAAGCCTCCCCTCGAGTCCCGGCGTCGGGCCGTGCGCCAGACGATCCGGAGCGAGATGAATCGTCGCAGAGATCCCCTCGACCGTCGCCATCCGAGTCGCGCTGGGGACTGTTGGGCGTCAACGGGCAGTTGTCTTCTTCGTTCGGGATCGTATCGGCGTCGGCGTCCGGGTCACAGGCATTGCCGAGACCGTCGCCATCGGCATCGACCTGGTCGGCGTTCGGCGTCTCCGGGCAGTTGTCTCGAGCGTCGACGACCCCATCGTCGTCCGTATCGACCTCACAGGCATCGCCGCGGCCATTGTCGTTGGCATCGCGTTGAGCCGGGTTCGGGGTCTGGGGGCAGTTGTCGTTTTCGTCTTCGATGCCATCGCCGTCGGTGTCGGAGTCGCACGCATCGCCTCGCCCGTCTTCGTCGAGGTCCGACTGCTCCTCGTTCGGAGTGTGGGGACAGTTGTCCGCCTCGTCCTCGACCCCGTCTTCGTCGTCATCGGGATTGCAGGCGTCGCCGGGCCCGCGATCGTTGGTGTTGGTCTGATCGGGATTGGGCGTGTTTGGACAGTTGTCTTCGTCGTCCGGGATGCCGTCGTTGTCGGCATCGTCGTCACAGACGTCCCCATTGCCGTCGTTGTCTTCGTCGCGCTGCTCGGGATTCGGCGTCTGGGGACAGTTGTCCGCCTCGTCCTCGACCCCATCCGCATCGTCATCGGGGTTGCAGGCATTTCCGCGAGCTCCGCCGTCGCTATTTCGTTGGTCGGGGTTGGCGGTGTTCGGACAGTTGTCCCCGTCGTCCGGGACGCCGTCGTTGTCGGCATCGTCGTCGCAGGCGTCTCCGTTGCCATCGTCGTCCTCGTCGCGCTGCTCGGGATTTGGGGTCTCGGGGCAGTTGTCCTCGAAATTGACGATCTGGTCGCCATCGATATCGAGATCGCAGGCATCTCCCACGCCATCTCCATCGAGATCTCTCTGGGAGGGATTCGTCGACTTCGGACAGTTGTCGTTGCCATCGGCGTGGCCATCGACGTCTTGATCGACCGTCTCGATCCACGACGGAGCGGGGTAGCCTCCGGTCTGGACGGCATCGTACGCTCGTTCGGCCACGAAAGTTCGCCAGTCGTAGACGCTCACCGAGACGCCCCGCTCACAGTTGCGGGGGGCGCGCACGGTCACGCCGATGACCTGGCGGTTGTCGTTGATATCGCCCGAGCCTGAATCCCCCGAACACTTTTGACCGGAATGACCGTACTGGCGACGTCGGAGGTTCGGCTCGAGGACCTCTTGGTCTTCTCGGATACGTCGGATGCCCGACGATCCGCGCTGACGTCCATCGAGGCCGTATCCGATGGCATCGAAAGTCTCGCCCCGACTGACACCGCGATCGAGTCGAGGTGGAACGGGTCGAACTTCGTTGGCCGGGATGGACTGATCGAGCGTCAGGAGGGCAATGTCGCTCTGACAGACGTCGTCTTCGTTTCGGGGAACGGCGATATCCGTCACCTTTCGAGTCAGCGAGGGCGAGCGAATGGGCTGTCCCCGCTGATCGACGATGCGATGATCGGTGGTCACGTACTGAATATCGCCGGGGGCGTCGGTCTGTGTGAACGAATCCCGCCCACATCGAAACCCGCGACGACGAGTGGCCGAATCGTCCGAGACACAGTGCCGGGCCGTCAACACGAGGTTGGGGGCGATCAACGTGCCGGTACAGATCGACCGCGAGCCGGCGATCGCCACGACGGCATCGTGCGTCCGATCGATACGACCATTCTTGACGGGGAGTTCGGCTCGCTCCTCCACGTCGGGAGACGAGCGAAGCGAGGAGGGCGCCACGTCGGCACGATCGCCGCAGGCAGCGAGCCCGACGAGGAGCCAGGCGAGCAGGAGTATCGTACAGATCTCCGAGTGTCTCTTCATATTGTCCAATGGCATTGTATCACTATCGAAGGGGGGAAGAGCAAAGTGGGACAAAGGACTCCCGCATGTAGTAGCATGCTCATTGTTAGAGGAGAGCGGTATCTCGTAAATCCTCGATTGCCAAATATGAGCCGGCGAGCCGTCCACTTCCGGGGGACGTAGACGTACAGGGGCGCTCCAAGGGCGTTGCGTCCCGTCGACACTCGATTGTCGCTGGAGCGCCTTGATATGTCTGCGCGACGCCTGTGCGTCTATGAAGTGAGCGGTCTCGGTGGCACGTCGCCGAGCGATTCCCTTTCGGGACAAGCGAGACGACCTAACGACGATCACACCGCAAACCGCAACATGTGTGACTTGTCCCTCCAAGGCGCTCGCGCCATGCACTTCATCGAAGCCGATTGGACGTTTCAGAGACTCGTGATATGCTGTTTAGTCCCAGAGACGTGACGTACACCGCTCACGGATGGCTCCGAGCAGTGGTCGGCTCGAAGGGACGAGCCGACGTAGCATTCGCGCCAATTTCTCCTATTCACGTGGCTCGGTTCGTGGTGCCTCCCGGGCGAGGCGAGCCGAGCGAGGCCGTATCATCGTGGGTTCGCGAGACGTAACACTCGCCGGTCTTCAGGGGGAAACACTTGCGGAACGGTTCAGGCTAGCCGAATTAATCGGACGAGGCGGATACGGCGCCGTCTTTCGAGCCGTCCAGCTCTCGATCCATCGGACCTGTGCCGTCAAGGTGCTCGAGCCCGGGTTCTGCACGATGGACAAGACGGTCAAGCGATTCCGGCGCGAAGCCGACATGACGTCAAAGCTTCATCATCCCAACACGGTGGTCGTCCACGACTTTGGACACGACGAGGAGCTGTCGGTCCTGTTTCTGGCCATGGAGTACATGGAGGGCATCACGCTCCGGAAACATGTCGAACGCTACGGTCCGCTCGGCGTCGAGGCGGCCCTCCGGGTGGCTCGTCAGGCTGCCGAGAGCCTCCAAGAGGCTCACGATCTCGGGATGGTCCACCGCGACATCAAGCCCCACAACCTCATGCTCACCTCGAGGGGCGACGAAGCTCTCTTTGTCAAGGTGATCGACTTCGGCATCGCCAAGGCCCTTCAGCCCGAGCTGCTCCAAGATGGCGGCGAGACGCTCACGGTCACCGATCACCCCGTGGGCACCCCTCAATACATGTCGCCCGAGCAAATCTGTTCCGAAGCGGTTGAAGCGCGGACCGATCAGTATGCTCTCGCCGTGACGATGTACTACGCGCTATCGGGGCAACTTCCCTTCGAGGGCGACAACGAGATTCAGATCGCGACCCAACACATCGAACAAACGCCTCCGCCGCTCACCTCGCGTGCTCCCGGACTCGAACTCCCTCGGGCATTTGACGAAACTCTTTTGAGGGCCCTCTCGAAGGAGCCGGCCGAGCGATTCGACACGGTCATCGACTTTGTCGACGCCCTCGAGTCGGCGCATGACTTCGCCGGTGACATCGGACGAGCAGGGGAGGCCGAGTCCGAGGATGGCACGCACGATTTTCCCGGCCCCCGCATCGCTCCCGATGCCTCGTCGCGATGCTCGTCAACCGTCGAGACGTCGACCTCCTCGGCTCTCGAATGCATGACGACGGACGTAGCCGCCATCGACGAACTCCCCGATTCCGAGACGCCCCCTTCGGATCGCGAGCTCGACGAGGGGCCCGCGGACGAGATCCAGGTTCAGATCGGCGCTCCCGCTTCCGGCTTCGACGTCACCCGAGAGGTGGACATCGAGCGGGACGCCGACGACGAGCCCCGGGCCGACACGCCTCCGGGGGATGAGATGGGCGCGGGCGGAGCCCACGAGACCCCCGATGTAGATGATCCCCTCGAGGCGAAGAGACGCCAAGGCCATCGTCCGGCCCCCGACTCCCCTCGACCCGATCCGCCGGATGAGGCCACCGTCGATCTCGCACCATCGACTCCCGTCTCTTCGGAGGAGACTTCGTCTTCGAGTGCCTCTCGTGCCGACACCATCCCCGATACGATTGCTCGCGGATCGACCGTACCGTCCGAAACCCTCGACGACTCGTCCGGCGTCATCGAGCGCAACGAGGCGAGCGCATCCTCGTCTCAGTCGTTTGCGGACGTGCTCGGCGCCACGTCCGAGACGAGCATGCCGCCGACCGACGTGCAGGACACGTCCGATATCGAGGCCATCCAAGACGACATGACGCGGGAGTCCGGCGGGAGCGACGACTCGTCCGGGCCTCTCGACGTCGAACGCCGAGATACGATCGAGGAGACATCGCCCATCTCGGAGGAATCGTGCGGGACGAGCACGGTGCCCGCCCCGGAGGTGCATCGGAACGGCGCGTCTTCAGACCCACGCGACGAGGGACGATCCGACAGGAGAGGGGCACCCTGCGAGAATGACAGCTCGGAGTGGAGGGACGCTTCGGCGGCTCGTCCCGATACTCGGCGAGACGACTCGACTGTCGACCGGTCCGCTCAACCCTCGTCGTCCCGGCATCGCTCCATCGTCTTCTGGGGCGTGTTGGCCGTCGGCGTCCTCGCCGGTGTCGCCATGCTCGTGTATCTTCAATGAGTTCGGAACCCCCGAATCGACCGGCATCGTCGCAGTTTGACCTCCTCGACCCGGGCTCTGAAGCCCCCCTCTGACGAGGCGCGAGAGCTCGGTTGCTCGTGACGTATACGGACAGTCATGTTACATGAAGACACGTGATCCCGACGGATGCATACTGAGCGGAGTGACTTGGATGGAACGCGGACGAGGACACTCATGCCCACGACTGACAACGCGACGATCATTTCCGTACGCTCTCCCGAGTTCGACTCGGCTCGCGCGCAAATCGAACAAGCCCTCGACGCCGACCATACGGGCGAGGCCCTGCAACGCCTGGAGGCCATTGTCGAGTCCGAAGACGTCTCGCCCCCGATCGACGACGAGCTCTGGGTTTATCGAACACTCGCCGAGCTCTATCTCCAGCGCGATCGGTTCGAGGATGCTCTCGACGCTTACCGACGTGCCTTCCGCCTCGACCCTCGAGATCGAGACATACTCCAGTCACTGACCTCACTGCTATTCGACGTCGATGCTGAACTCGACGGAGAGACCGATCTCCTCGAGGCCATTCTGGTGCACGCCCGAGCATCACTCGACACGTCGATGCTGGCGCGCATCCACCGTCGACTCGGTGCGCGCTACGTCGAGGCCGACGACTCGGATCAGGCGAGCGCCCATCTGCGTCGTGCTGCCCAGTGCGTCGACTCCGATCGAGAGGCGATGCAGGCCCTTCTCCAGTCGTGGCGAGTCACCGGCGATCCCTTCGATGCCCTCGAGACCCGGGAGCAGCTCATCGAAGCCTTCGACGATCCGGAGGCGAGCGCCGAGGCGTATGTCGAGCTCGGAGACGAGTGGCGAGAGCGCTTCGATCGGGGACGGAAAGCGCTCGAATTGTACGAACGAGCCGCTGATTTCGCCCCCACCGACGAGGTCTGGGAGCACATTCGCACGACCGCCGAATCCCTCGACGACGCCGATGAGAGCCTCTATCGAGCTCATCTCACCCTCGCCGAGCGAGCTGACGGAGACGAGGCCCGAGCCGAGCACTTCACGGCAGCAGCGACCGTGGCGCGCGACGAACTCTGGTCGCCCGAGCGGGCACGCCGAGCGCTGGAGCGAGCCCTCGAGATCGAACCCGATCGATTCGAGGCCTTTCAGTCACTGGTCTCGATGCTCGAGGACGCCGAGGATTGGTCGCGTCTCGAACGCGCTTATCGACACGTCATCGACCTCAATCGCCAGCGCCAGTCGCCGGACGACGATCTCCTCGCGATCCTCTGGTATCAGCTCGGAGAGGTCTACAGGCGGTATCTCGACCAGCCGCGGGACGCCATCGAGGTCTACCGCGAAGCGAGTACCCTCTTTCCGGACAACCCGAAATTTCACGAAGCTATCGTCAACCTCGTCGAATCGACCCACACGGACGCCGAGGTGGCCGAGCAGCACCTCCGCGCGCTCTATCGTATCGATGCCTCTCGCACCGATGTGTTAAAGCGACTCGGGCGCCTCTATCTGCGTCGTGAATCACTCGATCCCGCTCTCTGTCACTTTCGGGCGTACGAAGCACTGGGAGGGAGTCTCGACGACCAGGAAGCGTCGCTGGTCGAACGATTCGAGACGGGTATGTACAGATCACCGGATCGCACCCTCGACGAGGAACTTCGGCGCGAGAAGCTGTATCCAGACGACCTCGATCCCGATGTGAGCGAAGTCTTTCGGCTGCTGTTTCCCGTTCTGTTCGAGTGGACGTCCGAATTTCGCTCCGAATACGGTCTCGATCGCACGGACGCCATCGACCTCGACGAGCCACTGGCCTTCAACAATACGTATCGCGACATCGCCGAGACGCTCGCTCGCGACGACATTCCCCCTCTCTGGCAGAACAGCGAATACCGGGGGCTGAACAAGGCAGCCCTTGATTCTCCGTCCGTCATTGCGGGAGACGATCTCTTTGAAAGCGGAGACGAGAAGCGCATCGCCTTCGCGACGGCTCGTGTGCTCTTCTTGTTGGAGCCCCCCTTCTACTGGCTGGGTCTCCGCGACGTCTCCGAGCTTCGAGCCTTCTTTTGGCTGGCGCTCCAGATGGTGCGCCCCGACGTCGAGCTGGAGCGCGACGAAGCGATGGAGGATGCGTACCGATTGATGAAGCGCAAACTCGACGACGATCACCGCGACCGACTGCGAGATGCCATCGAGCGTGCCACCGACGATGCCGACGACGTGGAGCTGCTATCGTGGGTCGAGGCGGTCGAAGACGCTGCCGATCGGGTCGGACTTCTCTTCGCCGACGATCTGAATGTCGCTCGCATGCATCTGCAAACCGAGACAGATACGTTCAGCGGGCGCGATATCGAGACGCGAATGCGAAACCTCGCCGAGTACAGTGTCTCCGACGACTATCTGGCCCTGCGCGAGGCTCTCGGGATGGCCGTCTCCTCATAACCCCTCGACTCGGGTCCTCGATCTATCCCCCTCGAGTGTTCTCGAGAGATGTCGGCTCCGCGGCGATCCTCAAGTACACTGCTCACCCTTCACGACATCCGGGCTCGCCCCATGACCTCCGTCGACGATCTCCGACACGTGGCGCTCCTCGCGCCCGACACCCCGGATACGTCCGCTCCGCTTCAGAGCATGATCGAACAGGCGAGTAGCTCGCTCGCCCATCCTTCACTGACGTCGCCCCTTTCTCCGCCCGAGGCGTATGCGGAGATCTGGGAGACAACCCTTCTCGCTGCGTCGACGAGCCTCGCGTGGAACGAGACCTTCTTCCACGTGATGGAGCCTCCGGGGCACGACGACTTTCGCGCCGAGGTCGATCGCATGTTGACGATGGCGGATGTGGTTCTCCTCTGGGTGGATGCCGTCGATGGCCCACGACCGGAGGCGACGTATGCCTCGAGCGCTGCCTTCGCCCATCAGTGCCGGCCGATCGTGGTGTTGCAGCCATGTGATGCTCTGGGAGCCCACCCCGACGAGATCCTCGACGACCTCTTCGTATTTACGGATACGGCCCTGGGCGACGATCGACTCGATGTCACCACACTCTACATGTCGAGTGAATGGGATGGTGCCATGCGGGAGCCCGACGGCCATCAAGGTGATATGACTCCCATGTTTGAGGCGATACTCGAGGGAGGCGAGCCGATGACGGCCCTCGAGTCCGCATCGTGTCTCGTCCAGCTCGCCACACTGGAGGGAGTGGAGGAGCCATCTGCTGCCATAGGACGACTCTTCGGTCGTCCCCTCGAACTCGGCACGTCGGGATTCGTCATGCCTCCCGACGGCGAACGGACGAACGTGTCGGTCCGACGTCTCTATCGATATGACGGCGAGTGGCACGAGTGCGAACGCCTCGACGAGGGAGAGCTCGGCATGGTCGTCGGCGAGGACGTCCCCGGGGGCGCCAGAGCCTCGACTCCCCAACCAGACGCTTCTTCTGAGCCACGAGCGCCCTCGACCCCCGAGTCCCAGATCGCGCCATCCTCCTCTGAGGCGAACCGTCCGGCCGAAACGATGGACGAACGGTATCGACGTCACCTCGAACTCGCCGAACGGGCCGAGAACCTCGAGACACAGCTCGCTCATTACGTCGATGCGACCCAGATCGCCTGCGAACAACTGGCGTCCGCGGAGCGAGCCATTCGAAGCGTGACTCGCGTCCTCGCACTCGATCCGACCCGTGTCGAACCCGTCCAGTCGGTTGTTCCGCTCGTCGACTCTTCCGAGGACTGGCAACGACTCGCCGATGCCTATCGTCGGAGTCTCGATCAGTACGACAACCGACCGGAGGTCGAGGACGATGTATGGGCGATGCTCTGGCACGATCTGGGCCATATCTGCCATCATCACCTGGAGGACGACGAATCTTTGCGTCGTGCGCTTCGCGCTCACCGCTCGGCGGTCGAGCTGGCGCCTCGTCGTCTCGCCTATCGCGAGACCCTCCTCGAGGTCGCGGCCTCGGTGGATGCCCTCGAGACGGTCGAAGATCAGCTTCTTGCGATCTATCGACTCGATCGAGATCGCCTCGACTGCCTCGAGCGTCTCGGCGATCTTCACCTCCACCGAAATGAACCGGACGCCGCCCTCTGTCGGCTGCGCACATGCGGGGCGCTCGGAGGGTCACTCGACGATCGGACTCGCTCGTTCGTCGAATCGTTCGAGACCGGGATGTACAACAGCCCGGAACAGCCCCTCGATCTCGAACGGCAGCGCGCTCATCTCCACCCTCCCGCGCTCGATCCCCATCTCAACGAGGTCTTTCGCATCCTGTTTCCCATCCTTCACAACTGGACGTCCGAATTCCATGCGGCCTACGGGCTCGAGCGCAGTGATGCCATCGATCTCGACACTCCCCTCGTCTTCAGTACGATCTATCGGGACGTCGCGACAACTCTCGGATGGGAGACGCCCCCGGAACCGTGGCGTTATTCCGACGTCGATGGCATCGCCCAGGCTCCTCTCGAACCTCTAGGAGTGTTCGTCGAACACGACCTCCTCGAACATCACGACGAGCGGGCGATCGCGTTCGCCATCGCCAGGGTACTGTTTCTGCTCCAGCCGCCCTACTACCTCATCGGTGTTCGGGACTTTCAGGATCTGGAAGCCTTCTTCGTGCTGGCGCTTCAGCTCGTGTATCCGGAGGTCGAGCTCGAACGCGACGCCACCATGGAGGACGCCTTCGAGGCAATGGCACGCACCATCACGGGTGAGAAACGCGCGCGTCTTCGTGACGCGATCGATGCGGCGGTCGATGAGTCGGGCGAAGTCGATCTGGGTCGGTGGGCCGGGGCGGTCGAGGCGGCCGCCGATCGAGTCGGGTTCCTCTTTGCAGGCGATTTACAGGTGGCTCGCGACTACCTGGAGCGTCATCAGGGCTTCAGCGCTCGCTCCCCCGCCGTCCGTATGCGAGGTCTGGTCGATTACAGTCTCTCCGAGGACTATCTGACCCTGCGACGCGCCCTCGGAATCGACGTCTCGTAACGCGTCGATCTATCTGCCCTCTTGTCGGACCTCGCCTTTGCCCATGACATTCTCGTCGAGGACGAGCTCGCATCACAGCTCGACGCCCGACTGGGACCATTCCCTCCGTCAACGTGTGGTACGATGCATGCAAACGAAACATCTCCACGCAATCCGCCGACGATGGGGGGGCGGCGAGCTGTCAGGGGTCTGGAAGGAACTTCGTCGCCCAGCCGCCCCCTGTTTGACGGGGTGTGACGCTCCCCTCCGATTGACTGGCCGGCTTGCAGCGGGCGGCGCACGCGGGTGCCTTGGAGGGTTGTTGAGGCAAGGTGTATTTCGAGACCCGATCTCGCCCGACAAAGACTCAGACATCACCCATCGAGTTCGTATCCGCGGACAGCCACCGGTCCCATCCCCATCCGAGGCTCCGAAGCACGAGAGCCAAAACGGCTGCGACGATCGTCTGAGATGCTCCGACCGACCCGTCGATAACGAGGGCGAGCCCGTACCCCCCTCCTCCGGCTGCCGCTCCGGCCAGCGATGCGACGACAAACACCCGAGATAGGCCGATCTTCAGGCGTAACGCTCCGATGGCGGGAAGGACGGTGAGCGCGAAGGTCGGGAGGGCTCCGAGGGCTCGAGTCACGAGGCCCGTCATCAAGGCGATCGAGCCAAAGAGGACGGCGTCGAGCGTATCGACCGGTAGTCCACGGGTGCGGGCGACGGTCGGATCGAGACTCGCGAAGACGAATCCGTGAAATCCGAGCATCTGGGTTGCGATCACCAGCGCGCTCGCGGCCCCTACCGCATAGAGGTCGCGGGTTCGGACGACAACCGCCGATCCGTGGAGGATCGACTCGATCTCATGCATCTCCTGGGGAATGTAGGGGCCCAACAGGAGGACGAGCGCCATCGGCAACACGAATGCCACCCCGAGCACGGCATCGCGCGGAAAGCTCGAGGATTCGCCGGCGCGAGTGAGCGCGAAGACGACGGCGAAGGCAAGCGCGATGGCGCTCAGTGGAGGAATCGTGTCGTGCCAGACTCCATCGAGTCCGCCGTAGCCGACGATGAAGAATCCGATCGTGATGCCGAGGGCCGAGACCTGGCTGAGTGCAGCGCTGACGAAGACGATGCGCCGCGCGACGACGTAGACGCCGAGCAACCCGAGAGCCGCTCCAGCAAAGAGGCCGCACAGGATGGGATCGCGGTAGAGGTCCCAAGCCGACATGGTGTCGGGCGAGTCCTCCTCGACGTCCGAGGGGGGAGGTTCGGGCGTGCGACTCGTCGCAGGCGTTCCGTGGGTCCCGGTGTCTCGGCTCTCGCCTCCCGCGTCTCGCTCGATTTCCCGTTCGAGCGCGTTCAGTTCGGATTCGATCGACTCGCCACCCGTATCGGTATCCTCGGCCTCGGAACTCTCTGGACTCGACTTGGCCTCGATCTCCGATTCGATCGATTCGAGCTCGCGTTCGACCGACTCGGATCCGGGCTCGGCCATCACCGACGAGGCGACGCACAGGCTGACGATCAGTGAGACGAACGTCCAGATGTGGCGGGGGGACGTGGACATGAGAGGGGGTCAATCGAGTTCGAGGTCGAGATTGCGGTCGCGATCAATCTGAAGACGAGCGTTGCTCGCACGGCGAGTCGCCTCGCTTCCGTGGGCGATCATGAAGACTGAGAGGTCGCGCTCGTGGTGCTGGCGTTCGAGTAGTTCGACAGCACGTCGCTCGCGCTCCGGGTCCATCGAGGCCGTCGGTTCATCGAGGACGAGGACGTCGAGTGTACCCATCAAGGCACGAGCGAGTAGGACGAGCTGCTTCTGGCCCTCCGAGAGCTCGCGGAAGAGGTGCGTGCGATAGTCGCGCATGCCGACGGCCTCGAGGGCATCTTCGAGTTCGTCGTCAGTCGCCGAGACCCGGAGTCCGCTCCAGCCGCTCCCCTGCTGGCTGCCAGTGGCGACGACGTCGCCGACCGTGGCGGGGAGGACGGGATCGAGTGTCCGAACCTGGGGGACGAAGCTGATGCGCTCGTCGGGGATGGACCACTCGTAGGTGCCGTCGATCGGCTCGACAAGTCCGACGAGCGTCTCCAGCAACGTCGATTTGCCGATGCCGTTGGGTCCCTCGACGAGGAGAAACACCCCCTCGGGAATCGCGGCGTCGAAGGGGCCGATCAGCGTCTCGCCGTCGTAGCCACACTCGAGCTGTCGAATCGTCAGTATGTCATGCATCGATGGCCTCGCGGTCGAAGGAGCAAACGTATCGATATGGCCCGTACACGCCGTTTCATCGACCCGCATCGATGGGCGCCTGGAGAGCCGCCGGAGGCGGCGATAGCCCAAAGCTCCTCGAAGGGCTGGATTCCCCTCCATCCGAGCCCCGAACGTGGCGGGAGCAAGGGTGATGGATGTGATTCATATGCTTGGCTCAATCGAATGAAATGGCGTTTACACGCCGTTTTATCGACCTGCATCGTGGTTTGAGGCGGGTATGAACTGCGCACGGGCCGAAGCCCGGCTCCGTGGGGAAGCGGCCACCCACCCCCACCCGAGACGAGCCTCGGGCC
>JAQCND010000597.1 GCA_028274765.1 Bradymonadaceae bacterium | reverse complement strand
TCCAATATTGGCTTGTATGCGTCACAACTTCCGTCTGGAGGATGTCATGGGTTCGTCACGATGGAGACGCCTTCTCGCCGTGGGACTCGCCTGGGGTCTCGTCGGACTCGCCGGGTGTAGCGAAGATACGGTCGACTCCATCGAGTCCGATGCATCGTCAGCTCCCGATGGTTCATCTCCTCGATTGGGCGCAAAGCCCGAGATCGAACAGATCGATGTTGGCAATCGCCCCCTCCAGCCCGAGGCGTCGACCTCGATCGAGGTAACGGTCGCCAACCCATCGGAGGCCTCGCTCACGTACAACTGGCGCGTCGACCACCCGGACTGGACGCTCGAGGCCAACGCATCGTCCGCCAAACTGACGGCTCCTGCTCGATACGACTCTCGGGCGACGGTCATCCTCGTCGTCGAGACCGATCAGGGACGCTCCGTCCGTCGAGACGTGACGATTCGGACCGTGCCCAACCAGCCCCCTCGCATCACGAGCCTGTCGGCCGCCCCCAACCCCGTCGAGGCGGGCGAGACGACGACGCTGGAGGCACAGGTCGAGGATGGAAACGGCGACGAGACTTCGCTGTCATGGTCGGCCCCCGAGGGCTGGTCGCTCGATTCGACTACCGGAACCTCGGTTGAACTGACGGTTCCCGACGCATCCGACACCTCTGCCCACGTCACGGTCACCGCCTCGGATGGATTCGATGGCACGTCGACGCGAGGACTGACGCTCTCGACCGCTCCCAACCGCCCCCCGATCGTCGAGTCGATGTCGGCCTCTCCCCCGCAGCTCGACCCCGGAGGCAAGGCCACCGTCAGCGTCGAGGCCTCCGACCCCAACGGGGACGAACTCGCCTACCAGTGGACCGTCCCTGAGTCGTGGTCGACCGAGGGAGAGGGCGCCGACGTCGACCTCGCCGCGCCCGACCGCGTCGGAGCCACGACCTCGGTACGAGTCGTGGTCAGCGACGGGGACCGCAAGACGAGTGCTTCGGTGGTCGTCTCGACCGCTCAGCGCAACCAGGCTCCCATTCTGCAGTCGTTCGATGCCTACCCGCGAACCGTCGAGCCGGGCGGCACCATCGATCTGGCCGCCTCGGCCACCGATCCGGAGGGCGACGCGCTCAGCTACACGTGGAGCGTCGCCGGGGGAGGATGGGCGCTGGAGTCGACCGACCAGGCCTCGACGACGCTGACCGCGCCCGACGTCTCCGGCCAACGCACCACGGTCACCCTCACGATCTCGGACGACAACGGTCATCAGGTCGAAGCGTCACGAGTCGTCTCGACCCGAGCCAACCGCGCCCCTCGACTCAACAGCTTGGAGGCCCGCCCCTCGACGATCGAACCCGGCGGTACACTGTCGGTCGAGGCCCGTGCGACGGACCCGGATGGCGATGCCCTGACCTACGACTGGACGGCTCCCGGCGGGTGGTCGATCTCGGGACAGGGCGACTCGGTTCAGGTGACGGCGCCCGATACGTACGCCGCCTCGGGCACGATCGAACTGGTCGTCGAAGATGCCAGAGGCCAACAGAGTGCTCGTGGAACGGTACGCGTGGCGACCGCCACCAACCGAACGCCCCGAGTGACCTCGCTGACGGCGAACCCCTCGGTGATACGGGGAGGGCGCACGACCTCGGTCCGCGTGGATGCCTCCGATCCCGATGGTGATACGCTCAGCTACAACTGGAGCGTGCCGAATCCCTGGTCGATCCGCGCGAGCAACGGCCGCTCGATCGACGTACAGGCCCCCCTCCAGCCCAACAGTTCGGCGCGCCTCGAGGTCGAAGTCGTCGACGGGCACGGAGGCACGGTCGAGGCCTCGGTCGTCGTCCAGACCAGCAGCGACGCGTTCTACGATTTCAACTCCCACACCTTCGACAACTGCAGGCAAGAGGGGCGGCGAGGCCCGACGGTCTCGATGTGCCGCAATCGTTACGGGGCGAGCTGGGTCGAGCGAGACGTGTACTACGACATGAGCACGCGGGGGATTCAGCGATGGACCGTCCCTGAGGATGGCACTTATCGCATCGAGGCAGCCGGCGCCTGGAGCGGCGACCCGAGTGGGGGTGGGGCCGTCGTGCGCGGCGACGTTCAGTTGGAGGCGGGCGAGACCCTCTCGATCCTCGTCGGCCAGAAGGGGGCCAGTCCGTCGAGCAGAGGAACCGGTGGCGGTGGTGGCACGTTTGTCGCCAGAGGTTCCGATCTCCAGAAGGCCGATCTCCTTCTCGTCGCTGGTGGGGGGAGCCGTGGAATCCATGGTGCCCCCGAGACGCCGGGACGAGACGCTTTCGTTCAATTTCCCCTTCTTCCGACCGTCCGCAAGGCCAACGAAAGCCCGGGGGGCGACAACGGCCAGGGAGGAGGCGCGAGCAGGTTTGGCGCAGGCGGCGGGGGCGCATACGCCAAGGGCGACGACGGGAACACGTCTGCCTCGGGGGGACAGCCCTTCCGAAACGGAGGACTCGGGGGAACCACCATCGGTCCGAGCTCGATCTGCCCGGGAGGATTCGGCGGGGGAGGAGGTTGCAAACCCGGTCAGACCTCGAAAGCCCGCAAGGGCCACGGGGGAGCCGGTGGGTATTCTGGAGGAGGAGGCACCCATCTCCCCAGAAAGTCCTCAAACATCGTCGTCAGAGGCGGTTCGGGAGGGTCGTTCGTGGCTCGTGAGTGCTCGAACGTCGCCACCTCCGACGGCTCGTTTCGGGACCAGTCGAGTCGCGACGACGGATACGGGGGCTCAGTCTCGGAGCTGGACCAGTACAACGACGATCACGGATATGTGCGCATCACTAGACAGACGCCATGAGAGACGAGGCTCGCGGATCGCATCCCCCCTCGTTCGAGGGGGGCCGCCCTCGGCGTCAGATTCCGGAAGTCTCGATAGCTGCCCCTCCCGGGACGGCCCTCCTCTCTAGCATACCCGACACTCCCGGGGGGGGCTCGGCCGGTTGCACTCGAGGGGCGGGGCGATTGCATGAGAGCTGATGTCAGAGCCGTTGGCCCCTCAGACCGAGCCGGCTGGGAACCGCCCGACGTCTGCGTGACACACATCCTCATGCGCTCACCCTGACTCGGAGGGCCAAAAGAGTTGACCTCCGGAGCACCGTTCGCAGAACAAGACCGTGTTTCAAAACCTCGGCAACGGGTTCTGGACTCCCTGGCGACTCTCGTTGTGATACGATCAGCCCTTTGGAGCGCCTTGACACGTCGATGAAGTGGGCTCCCAGCCGGCTTGTTTGGAAGAGCAAAGGGTTTTGATATCGGCTCTAAGCTCCGGGGAAGCAGAGAAAGCAGTTGGTTCGACATGCTCAACCATGTTGTCAGCCCGACTTCGAGCGACTGGCTCGAGGTCGTGAGAGCGATCGGGCCTCAGTCTCGGCCATACATCTCACGAACCCGCTGGTGCCACCGAAACGTAAACTCGCGCAGCCGTTCGACCCGCTCGGGATGCTCGGCGGCGACGTTGTGCCGCTCGCCCGGGTCCTCGGCGAGGTCGAAGAGTTCGGCCGGCTGGTTGTCGTAGTGATAGATGTACTTCCAATGACCCTGGACGGCTGCCAGGCAGCTCTGAACGTACCAGCAGCGAAACGGCAGTATCCGGTCCGAGGACGCCTCGAAGGCCGCAGTGCCGGGGAGCTCGTCGCCCTCGAGATTGTAGCCCAGTTGATCGGCGATGGTCGGCACGAGATCCTGATGACTGACGGGGACGTCGATCCGCCGTGACGTCTGCCGATCGCCGCGATGCATCAACCACGTCACGTGCATCACTTCGTCATAGGGGACGTTGTCGTGGACCCAGCGACCGTGTTCGCCGAAGGCCTCTCCATGATCGGCGACCAGTACGACGAGCGTCTCCTCGTAGAGCCCGAGCTCGCGATACTGCTCGATGAGTTTCTCGAGCACGTGATCCTGGTAGTGAATCGTATTCAGATAGCGATTGAACAGCGGGTCGTCGACCCACGACCGGAACTCGAATCCGGAGGGGAGCTCGTAGTCGTAGTGCGGGGTGATCGTCAGGTACGTCGCCATGAAAGGCTCGCCATCTCGAGCCTCGAGCCACGTGCGTGACGGCTCCAGGACGGCGAGGTCTTCGAACCCGAAGTAGTTGACCCAGTCGTAGGACGAGTCCGGGTTCATGTCCTCGAGCAAGATCGCCCGGTCGTATCCCATCTCGTCGATGAGTCGGCGGCGATTTTCGAACTGTTCGCTGCCGGTCGACAGAAAGACCGAATCGTAACCGTGATCTCCGAGCAGTTCGGGGAGACAGCGAGCCGGAATGCCCGCGGACGTCGCCTCCAGCACGGGCATCACGGGATGGGGAGGCACGCCGCAGTTCATGGCGACGAGTGCCTTCGAGGTGTGGGGCACGAGGGCGTAGGCGCGTGTCATGACCGTACTGCGCTCGGCGAGTTGGCCGACAAAAGGCATCCGTTCGTTGGAGGCGTCGTAGGGCGCCGCGACGGAGGCCCGCGTCGACTCCATCACCACGAACGCGACGTTGAGCCGCTCGGTCGCGTCGGTTGGCTCGAGGCTCAGATCCGTGGGTGCCTCGAGGGGCTCGACGTCTTCGGGCAGATCGGCCGGATTCGGGCGGAGGGCTCCGTAGAGGAGATTCAGCGTCGACTCTCGCCCGACCGCTCGTCCCTTCTGACGCGCGGGCGGATGAATCGCAATGGCGAGACACACGAAACTCGCCACCGCCGATACGAGTATCACTGAAAGTGCCGGGGAACTACTCGCAGACGAGCGTGTATCACGGCTCTGCGCCCGTCGTTCGAGGTTGCGAAACACAATGACCTCGATCCCGATATAAGTCCCACCAAACGCCATGAGATAGAAGAGCCACTCCCGCTGGATCTTTCGTTTGATCAGGAATTGCAGGTCACCGAGATTCGCGAGAGCGTACTCGACCACCGACCATTCGAGCACGACTTTGGTCTGGGAAAACATGGCGTAATCAAAGAGATTGACCCCCACCAGGAGCGCACTCGCGCTCTGGATGGCGACATACGCGGGAGGGGTGATCCGATCGTCGCGTTCCCCCCACCAGGCGAGAGTCATCACCCCCGAGAGAAACGCCAGCGAGACGAACACTTCGGAGTAGAGCAGGGTGATGACTTCGACGGGGTCGACGCGCCCGATCCACTCGCTCGACAGAAGTTTCGTGACGGCGAGCATAAGCGAGGTCACGAGCCAACTCGCCAATCCGAACCGAAAGAGACGACTATCGGGGAGACGGTCGCGAATGGCGTCGAGCACGGGCCAAAAGACAGTCGGGAAGAGCGGAGACGCGAACGATCGAGGCGTTCATTCAGTTGGCTCGCTCATCGGGGAGATCGATAGCAAACGACTCGAGGGCCTGCATCGAGACGACCTCGAGGGCGGATTCTTCCGTGGACTCCAGAAACACTGGAGGCGCTTTGCCCGCCTCGAATGCCTCTTGCCAGCGCGCCGCACACAGGCACCACTCGTCCCCCGGCTCTAAACCGGGAAAGTTCCAGTCGGGACGCGGCGTCGACAGATCGTTGCCCTGAGTCTTGGTAAACTCCAAGAATTCCTCGGTCATCTGGGCGCAGACGACGTGATTTCCCCGGTCGCGAAAGCCCGTTCGACACGTGCCGTCTCGGTAAAACCCCGTCTCCGGGTCCATCGAACACGTTTGCAATTCGTCACCAAGTACGTTGAGCGGGGTCTCTTCGTCTTGCTCGGACATGACATCACTCCGTAGAGAGAGGCGCGAAATGGGAGGTCGTCGCACCAACACCATAGGAGAGGCGACTTCTCTTGCGAAGGGAATTCGAGGAGGGCAATCGCATTCGAACATGCTCTCTCCGTTCTCGGCTGGCAGCTCGCCGGCTCGTATCCGCGATCGTTTCATCCTTGTGCGCTCGCCCTGGTCTATTCACGTACGGAGGTTTTCGAACGGCCCGACTCGTTTATAATCGTGACGTCTTCGAGCCGATGATGTTCCTCTGCATCTTGTTTTCTGCCCGTGAAACGTCAGACGCCCCAGCCCGACTCCGATACACAGCGAGACGACGACGCCTTGTCGCCCGAGGCGCTTCCCCCTTTGAGTGTCGCGCCGATGATGAACCGAACCGACCGGCATTTCCGATACTTCATGCGGAGATTCACGGAGCGGACACGGCTCTATACGCAGATGATCACGACCAGCAATCTCCTCGACGGCGACCCCGAGGAGCGACTGGCGTTCTCCGAGGCCGAACCCCCCGTCGCCCTCCAGCTCGGCGGCAGCGCCCCCGACGAACTGGCCGAGTGCGCCCGCCTCGGGGAGTCGTTCGGATACGACGAGATCAACCTCAATCTCTGTTGTCCGAGCAACCGCGTCCAGCACGGTCGATTCGGCGTCTGCATGATGGACGATCCGGCTCACGTGGCGGCCTGTATCGAGGCGATGACCGAGGCGGTCGACGTCCCCGTCACCATCAAGCACCGCATCGGCTTCGACGATCACGACAGCTACGAGCAGCTCGCCGAATTCGTCGGGGTCGTCTCCGAAGCGGGATGTCGACACTTTATCGTCCACGCCCGGAAAGCCTGGCTCGACGGGCTCAGCCCCTCGGAGAATCGCAACGTGCCGCCGCTCCGCCACGACGACGTCCACCGGCTCAAGTCGGATTTCCCCCACCTCTTTGTCGAAACCAACGGCGGAATCGAGTCGATGGAGGAGGTGCGCGAACACCTCGAGGCCGGGGTCGACGGCGTCATGATCGGACGAGCGGCCTTCGATCGGCCCTACATCTTCGCCGAAGCCGACCGCGAGATCTTCGACGTCGATCGCGCTCCGCCCAGCCGCCGCGAGATCGCCGAGGAGATGATGGCGTACGCCAACTGGTGGATCGGCGAGGGCGGACGGCTCGAACACGTCACACGCCACATGATCAATCTCTACTCCCACCAGCACGGGGCCAGCACCTGGCGTCAGCGACTCGCCGAAGACGCTCAGGCCGACGATGCCGGCCCCGAGGTCGTCGCGGACGCTCTCGAGGCGGTCGAGCCTCACTGAACGCGACACACTCTAGAGCTCGAAACGCTCGGGATGGGGGAGGAGTTCCTCGATCCGAACTTCGGGATGGTCCCGATGCGGCCAGAGAAGTTCGACGAGGAGCGAGAGGCTGTCGACCAGTCGTGGCCCCGATCGATTGAAGTACTGATGGCCGTCGACAGGGTGGACGCGCTGCTCGCGCACCGCTTCGAGCTCCTCCCAGCCGTCGTGTTCGGCGAGCGTATCGACCTCCTCGGCCGCTCGGAGTCGATCGAAGCCACACGGCATCACGGCGATGACGTCCGGGGCTTGCTCCTGAATGGTCTCGAAGGTCACAGTCTGCGAGGGACCGCCGGGCTCGGCGAGGTCGTAATCCCCTCCAGCGCGTTCGATCAGCTCGGGCATCCAGTGGCCCGCGACCATCAACGGATCGGTCCATTCGATGGGACACACCGTCGGAGCGGGTTCGTCGTCGGGAACCTCGGCGACGGCACGCTCCAGGCCCTGCTCCAGTTCCCGCCGCAGGTAGCGTCCGCGATCGGGTTGTTCGAGGGCCGTCGCGATCTGCTGAACGGCGTCGAGGGCGGGTTCGAGCCGGTCGGGTTGGAGACTCACGACGCGAACATCGGAGCCGACGTGCTCGCACAGCGCTCGTTCTACTTGATCGAGCCCGACGGCACAGACGTCGCACTGATCCTGCGTGATCACGACGTCCGGATCGAGTTCGGCCAGTCGATCGGCGTCGAGCTGATAGATGCTGAGTCCCGTCTCGAGCAAATCTCGGATCGAGTCGTCGATCTCGCCGCTCGACGCCTCGGGGTCGACGCGAGGATCGGTGAGACGCGGCAGATCGTCACCGATGCCGGGCGGCCAGTCACACTCGTGGCTGACCCCGACCAAGTCGTCGGAGGCGCCGAGGAGAGCTACAAATTCAGTTGCCGACGGAATCAGACTGACAATACGCATGAAACTAGGGGGTGAAAGTCGAAGTGAGCTTACTCGGGATGGAGACAATGGCTGGAGACCCGATGCGTTCGCGCGCCATCCACGCCGTTCGCGAATGACCCTTCATCCCCGCTCACCGCTCAACACCTCGGCGGCGTTGCGCCAACAGAGCCGCTCGAGGGCCTCATCGCCCCATTCTCGGGCTTCGAGTGTGTCGATCACCCGTTCGAGGTCGCGGCAGTCGCGCTGGTCCGAGGGAATCGAGGGAATCCAGCCGTCGTAATCGCTCCCCAGGGCGACGTGCTCAAGTCCGACGTGGTCGGCCACGTACTCGATGTGGTCGGCCACGGCCCCCGAGTCGGCGACGAGCTCGCCAGTCAAAAAGATCGGAGCGGCCATGATGCCGACCCCCCCTCCCGTCGACGCGATGGCCTCGAGTTCGGCGTCGCTCAGATTGCGCGGATGGTCGTGCACGCCGCAGACGCCGGTGTGGGTACAGATCACCGGTCGTGAGGCCTGTCGACACGCATCGAGGACGCCGGGCCGGTTGACGTGGGCGAGGTCGACGGTGACCCCGACATCCTCGAGCGCGCCGACGAGATCGGCGCCGAAGTCGGTCAATCCACTCGTCGCATCGCTCCCCCGGCCCAGGGAGGGTGTCGCGGCTCGATTGGCCGAAAAATGCGTCAGCGTCAGATAGGCGACGCCCCGCTCCGCTAGCAGTTCCACGCGTTCGAGTCGACCGTTCAACATGTGCGCGCCCTCGACGCCCGGCGCAAGGGCGAGTGTCTTGTCTTGCTCGAGGGTCGTCCAGTCGCTCGGCGACTCGATACGCACGGCGTTCGGATGCCGCTCGACGGCGCGATCGAGGAC
>JAQCND010000596.1 GCA_028274765.1 Bradymonadaceae bacterium | reverse complement strand
TACCCTCATCCCCGTCTCCGTTCGCTCCATTTTTGCGATACGCCCGGATTCAACGCACTCGAGGACGATCACGAGGCGCGAGCCAGTCGGGCGATCGAGGGGGCCGAAGCGGTCCTCTGGGTCTTCGACGCCAACCAGACGCTCACCCGGAGCGAACTCGACCAACTCCAGTCGATCTCCGATCGCTCGGAGCGGCTCTTCGTGCTGCTCAACAAGATCGATCGGCTCGGCGAGGGCGAAGCGCGTCGCGAGGCGGTCGACCAGCTCGAGTCACATCTCGGGGAGCAGCTCGACGGCGAGCTCGCGGGCCATTTTTCGATCTCGGCGCTCGAGGCACTCGAGGCACGTACGGGGGCGAACGACGACGCGACCGACGTGCCGTCGGAGAGTGGGTTCGAGAGTTTCGAGTCGACACTCGAGCGCGAGTGCATCCAGCGGGCGGGGCGACTCAAGGTTCTCGAGTGTCGCAAGCGGCTTCGCGATCTACTCGAACGCATCCGAGAGACGACCGACGCCCTGGAAGCTCGATACACCGAACTCACCCACGAGATCGATCAGCTCCAGTCGTGGCTCGAGGAGCTCGCATCCGACCATCCCGAACATTTTTCACGCGAGGAGGCGGACGCGGTCGACGACCAGCTCGATTTCGCCCTGAAAAGCGTCGCACGCGAGCTCCAAGAGTCGCTCCAACCTCGCGGGACGCTGTTCGCCGACATGGTTCTACCCGACGAGGATCGCGAATTTATTTTGGACCTCCTCAAGGAGCGCCTGGAAGCGATCCTCGATCGCTCCCGTCAGCGCGTCTCCAACGACATCGACCGTATCGAATCGAGACTCGTCCAGCGGATGGGCCCCGTGTTGGAGGCGCTTTCGGTGCCTCATGCCCGCTCGCTCGACCGCCGCCTCGAGGGACTGTTCGACGAAATTCGTGTCATGGAACTGCTCCTCGACGAGCGGGGGTACGGTCAGCTCCGGGCCCGGGCGTTCGGTCAGCTCGAGGCGGTCGGCGAGGGGAGGCTCGAAGAGAACGCCGACGAAGTCTCCGAACGCCAGCTGCGACGCCGGCTCCACGATCTTCTCCCCCCCATGCGAGGGCCCATTCGAGAGGAGCTCCAGGCATGGTATCGGGAATTTCTCTTTGCAGTGAGACGGTTTTCCGATAGGGTCCGCCGCGACCTGCATCTCCTGCAGCTCGAGGCCGAGTATCGGTACGACACGAGTCCGCTCTTCGATGTGCTACGAAACACGTGATGCTTAGAGGATATTCGATGGTCTCGCCGAGCGATCGACATCATCTCGTGCTCGCGGTCCTTTTCATCGCCTGTGCGTGGACGATGGGGGCCTGCGAGGACGAGACATCCCAGCCGTCCGAGCAGGCGGATGCAGCATCCGAACGTGACACGACTGCTCAATCCGCCGACGACGAGTCGACGTCCTCCGATGCCGGAGCAGCCGGCGGTGACGGGGCGTCTCGAGACCCGGGACGACCCTCAGCGAGGTCGGAACAATCGGGAACAATCACCCAGAAACCCCCGCTGGAGATCGATACCTACATGACTCCCGAGGCCCTCTCGAAGGTCATCGGGGGCGGGGCTTATCAGTCGACATCGCTTCCGGGGAAAAAGCCCTCTCCGACCTACAATGCCCGGCGCTTTCAGCCCTCGAACGGTCGGGACTACGGCGCGGGCCTCCAGGTATGGTCCTTCGACCAACAGAAAGCACTCGAATCGACCTTCGAGGCCCTGCGCTCACAGTATCTCAACGTCGAAGACCCTCCCGAGTCGGCCGGGTCTCTGCAAGATCGCGCCTTCCTCTCCAAACGCAGCGGCATCCGCAACGTCGTTTTCCACCTCGAGGCGCCCCGTCGCATCGTCGCCGTCAGTTGCGGTCAACAAACCTGCGGGTCCACCGATATCTTGTTGAAGCTGGCTCGTGACATCGAAGAACGAATCGTCGAGCAGGTCGACGAGCAGACGGAGAGCAAAGAGTCGACGAAAGCCGACGACGCTCAGCATGAGACGGAGGCCCCGGACGAGCCCGACTCTCAGGGCGACGACGGGTCGCAATGAGGGCCCGTTTCAAAGCGTCTCGCCCCGAGAAGCCAGGTCGGCTGCACTTCTACTTCCGGATGTACCAGAACCGTTCCGAGATGATCTCTGACGATTCGACATCGTCTCTGACGATACTCGTCGGTACCGGGGCCTCGCCGCCGGCCTCGAGTGGATGCTCACGCCCGCAACTTCCACTTTTCGATGAGCGCTCTCGGATCGTCCGAGAGACGTTCGGCGTCTTCGCGAAATCGATCGGCGAGGGTGCGCCCCGAGTCGACAATCGATTCGAGCGGTTCGAGATACTTCGCCTCCGACTCGTACCCTTCGCGATCGGCGAGAGCTTCAAGCCCTTCGCGTGACCACTTCAGGAGGTCGCGCGCCATCTCACGGACTGTGCCATCCGGCGTTTCCGCTCGTAATCCATCGCGATAGACGTCGTGGAACAGCTCGACGTGGCGTTCCGGAGAGATGTCGTCGAGGAGAGCGCGGGCGCGTCGCCGCGAGGAATCGTGATAGAGCAATCCCTTCCAGAGCGCCGGGAGCGCCAGAATCTGACCGCGCGGTCCACCGTCGGCCCCCCGCACTTCGATGAACTGCTTGAGGCGGATTTCCGGGAACGCCGTCGTCAAATGGAGTTCGAAATCGGCCATCGTCGGCTCGTAGCGTCCCCATCCCTCGTCGACAAACCGTCGAAACGACTCGCCCGGCATGGGAATCAGCCGGTTGTGGCGCCGGATGAAAAACATCGGCACGTCGAGGAGATACTCGACGTAATCGTCATACCCCCAGTCGTGGCGATACATGAAGCGCGGCCAGCCGCATCGATCCGGATCGGTGCGCGTCCAGGCGTGCCCTCGAAATGACTGCATGCCCGTGTCGTCGCCCCCTCGAATGGAGCTGTTGGCGAACATCGCGGAGACGATCGGGGAGATCAGCAGGGACGTCCGTACGATGTCGATGGCATCGTCTTCGGAGCGATAATCGTAATTGGCCTGAATGGTGCAGCTGGTCTTCATCATCGTCGTCGCCAGATCGCCCCGGGTTGGAAGGTACGACCGCATGACGTCGTAGCGCTGCTTGGGGACGATGGGGACCTCGTGGGGCTTGTAGAATGGGTTGAGCCCCGTGCAGAGAACGTCGATCTCATCGCCGGCGATGTGAGCCAGTTCCTCCATGTGGCGATCGAATTCGCCGCCCGTCTCGTGGATCGTGCGCCTCACGTCTCCCGATAGCTCCAGTTGACCGCCGGGTTCGAGCGATATCCCTCCGTCGTGGCCCTGCAATCCGATGATGCGCCCTCGTTCTCGAACCGGTGTCCAGTCGTAGTCCTCACACCATCGCTCAAAGAGCGACTCGATCCCGAACGGGCCGTCGTATGCGATCATCGAGAGATCGTCGCGCCGGAAGACGAATTTTTCGTGTTCGGTGCCCACGCCCCTCTCATCTTCGTCTTTTTCACCGGCCCGAAAATAATCGACGAGTTGTTCGTGGCTCTCGATCGGTTCGCGTTCGCACTGCTGTTCGGTCGACATGCAGATACTCCAGCTCGCAGATGGGATCTCGACTCGATGGGCCCCACCGGGCGTACTCCGAGGAGTTCGGCGGAGACGGTGGGGGATACATCCATGATGAGCGATCACGTGGCGTCGAACCCCCCCGGCATGGAGGCGTTCGGCTCACATCGACCGGAAACGTATCGCGCTCGCCGGCATTTTCCAACGTCGACTCGTCGAACGCACGCCCCGAAGGACGTGGCGACATGGGGGGGTAGCACCGAGTGCGACCGAGACGTCTCCGTTAGAGGCCTCTTTGTCGGAGCCTGCCGTTTCAAGCCGGCTGGGAGCCGGCACTCCATCGGGTATCTCCCCCAACATACCTTCGAGCCCCTCCTGGAGCGCCAGCAACTTGCTGGCAAGTCGACGAACGCCCCCTCGGAGTAGGGGGAGAGAGTCGACTGAGAGGAGAGAGACGTTCACATGCGATCGCCCTCCCGAGTACGATCGAGACGTCTCCGTTAGAGGCCTCTTTGTCGGGGCCTGCGTCGAGATGACCGAGCCCGAGATGATGCTCGTCCCCGAGAGTACCGGTCGGTGACGGCGACCGCGCGAGCTCGCCCGACTACCTCGAATGGAGAGTCTCATGCCGACGGAGCGAGCTTGCGAAACCCGGACGAGACGTGTATCTCGCGACTCTGAGATTCCTCCGACCGGCATGGCGATACGCGATGTCCCGGTGGAGGGAGAACAGAGACGCCGTTTTTCTCGGGATGGACCCTGTCGAGATCGCGGCTCGACGTCGAGCGACGACGCCCCCCCGGCCCCTCCCGAAGACAGTCGGTTCCCACGCCTCGAAGCTACGCTCCATCATGGCCCCATTGTATCGACGTCTCACCCTCTGTGGTCTTCTGTTCGCAGCATGTCTCGTCGGAGGCTTGAGCTGTGCCAGCACCCCGACGACTCTAAAGCCCTCCTGGCCGACCACCAACGTGCTTCCCACTTCCCCTCCGGAGGGGTTGAAGACGGATGCTCCGACCTCCCTGCTGCGCCGGGGCTCGGACGGATTTCTCTACGCGGTTGGCGGGCTGCCCGACGACGTCGAGCGCGGCTCGCCCTTTTTGGCCCGATACAGCGGAGACTGGCCCCTCGACAACACGCCTCGCCCTGCGCTGGCGACGGGGCGCGTCCTTCGCACGTTCGGGGAGCAGGCCGCTCTCGTCCACCTGACCTATCGGATGCCCGACACGTCGCCCGAAGAACTCGAAGTCACCTGGAATGAATCGGCCGTCGACGCCCCCGTCGGCAAGGGAGTATTCGAGGTTGACAGCACCTCCGGTTCGCCGGTCGATAGCGTGATGCTCGACTTCGCCGATCGTCCCGAGGCCGAAAGTGGGGACGTCTTCGCCCTCCTCCGCGACGGCCGAGACGCCCCGTCGACCTCTTCGCTTCAGTTGTCCCGCCGATTTCGCGGACTCTGTCGGATCGAAGGCGACGACGAGGGGACGACGCGATGCCGGATTCTTGGACTCGCCGCATCCGGCTCGAGTGTCTCGCCGCCTCAGCCCGGCGATCAGGCGCTCTTCCTGGAGCATCGTCTGGACAAAAAACCCCGCGAAGCGGCCATCGATGTAGCCACCGTCGACAATGGAAGCGAGCAGCTTCAGACCAGACTCGCCGACGCCCTCGACTCCTTTGTCGGGGAGCGCTCCAATGCCAAGACGAAGATCCATCGACTCGAGACGAGCCTCGATGCCACACGACCTGATTTTTATCGCACCTCTCAGGACGTCGAATTCCGCGGCGGCCCTCAGGTCCTCGTCGGCGCCAGCGTACGCGAGCGTCAGGGACGACGACATCTGATGGTCAACTACACGGGCGTCGGACCGGCCGTCGGCGCGGGACTCGTGGCGGCGCCTCCCAACGGAGGAACCGATCTCGGGCCCGTCGACGAACTACAAGCCGAGGATCTCCAATCCTTTGCCGCCGTCGTCTGGGCATCGGTGCTGATTCATCGCGGCCAAAACTCCCGTGCCCTGCTCCACATTCACAATTTGCTCTCCGACCCCGAACTCGACGGTCCGCTTCGATGGCACATGCGCGATCAATACGCCATGGAGTGGGGCGCCTTCGGCCACTACGGGGAGGCACTATGGCTGGTGCTCCAGGACGAGACGATCGCCCAGCGGGCCGACCGTCGACGCGCCCGCCTCAACGCCATGGGAACGCGCGTGCGACTCTACGACTTTCTCGAACGACCGGAGCGCGCCGTCGATCTGGCGCGTCGCTATCTCGAGGAGCAGGCCGAGGCCGCCGCGTCGACTCGACTGTCCGCACTCGGCATGTACGCCGAAATGCTGGCCAAACACGAGGAGTACGATCGCGCTCGAAAGGTCGTCGAGCGACTCCAGTCCCACTGTCCGGAGGGGTGTCGCGGGGACCTCGCGTCCTATCTGATCAGCATCTCCTGGGTCACCTCGCGCGACAAGGCGCCCGAACTCCACGATACGATGCTCGAGCAGGTCATCGCGCTGACCGAACAGACTCGCGGCCGGCCCCGGGCGGCTGCCCGCATCCTGCAGGGCATCCACTATCTCGAACGCGAATCCTTCGAGCAGGGACTGATCGCGTTTCTCGAGGCGGCGAGACTCTACAGGAAAGCCGGTGATTTGGTGGGGCTGGCCCGGTCGAAACACTTCGTCATGCTGTCGCAGTTGAGGCGAGACAACTTCAAAAATGCCATCGAGGCAGGCCGACGCGAGCTCGAACTTCGCCGCCAAATTCGCGATTTCGAGGGACTCAGTCGAGCCTACGAGCGCCTGGCGAATGCCTTTTCGACGCGCGATGCTCGCCAGAACCCGAAACTCTTCTTGCGGGCGGCCCGCGGCGTGTTGAGCCGGGGTTATCGCATCCAGCGAGCACGAGGCGACTTCGGCAAGGCGTCGAAATCGCTCTTCGTGTTTGCCTCGTTTCTGCAGCGATTCGGCCAGACCGATCAGGCCTCGAGGCTCTTCAAGCGCGCGGTCGCCTTCGGGCTCTCGTCGACGCGATTCGACATCGCGGCGCTATCCCATCTGTATCTGGGTCTCATTGCCCGACAGAACAACGATCGAGCGACGTTCCAGCGCGAGATTCGTCGGGCTCGCCTGCTAGCGCCTCTGGCCGACGACCCTCGCATCGAGAAGACCATCGAGCGGGCCCTCGAGTCCAAACCCTCTCAGCAACAGGGACCGCCGACTCAACTGCTGTAAGTCCGCGTGACCGCTCGACATTGCTGTCGAACGTGTCTCTCGACTCCGACTCTCGACCTCCCCAACCAACCCATGCGAGACGTCGATCCCTATCCCTTTCGGACGCGCCCCTATCTTCGCTCCAAGGTCTGGGGCGGACGCAAACTCCCCGAACAATTCGGCAAACACGTTGATTCGGACGACCCCATCGGCGAGGCGTGGGAGGCCTCTGATCGACCCGATGGACAATCCCACGTCGATTCGGGGCCACTCGAGGGGATGGCTCTCGGAGACCTCGTCGACCGATGGGGCGATGCCCTGGTGGGGGCGGCCTCGGAGGGCGACGAATTTCCGCTGCTGGTCAAGATTCTGGATGCCTCCGACGATTTGAGTGTCCAGGTCCACCCCTCCGAAGAGGACGTTCGCGAGACGTTCCCCGATGCCGAGTCCAAGGACGAATGCTGGATCATCCTCGACGTCGACGAGGGGGGCTCCATCCTCCATGGCGTGCGAGAGGGCGTCGATGCCGACGAGCTGCGTCGTGGCGTCGAGGACGGTCGTGCGGCCGAACTCCTGCGCCGCGTCCACGTCGAACCCGGCCAAGTCGTCCGCGTCGTCCCCCGCACCATTCACGCCATCTGCAAGGGTGTCGTCCTTCTCGAGATCCAGCATCCCTCCGATACGACCTACCGAGTCTACGACTACGATCGTCCGGGACTGGACGGTGAACCTCGCGAGCTCCACCTCGACAAAGCGCTCGAAGTCGCCAACTTCGGCGATCAGTCCCCGACCTCGATCGAAGGCGAGTCACTTCAGCTCGAGGGCCCGGGGACGCTCGATCTCCTGGTCGACGTCCCCGACTATCGCGTCGAACGCCTCCGTACCGACGAGATCGTCTCGTGGTCGGTCGACCCGTCCTCGGTGCAGGTCGTCTATGCCCTCGACGGCGACATCGCCCTCCGTTCGTCGTCACCGCCCGTCGAGCTCGCCGCCGGTCAGACGGCCATCGTGCCGGCAGCCACCGGCGAACTCGAACTCCATCCCCTGGAGGCTTCCTCCGAGGTCATCGTCTCCGGCGTCGGGGGCGTTCCGCTGGTGGCGTGAGACATCGGTGAGCGCCCTCCTGTCGATAAGAGGCGATTTCAAAACCCTTTGCCCTTCCCACCAAGCCGGCTGGGAGTCTGTTTCATAGAAGTATCAAGGCACACCGAATGGCCGATCGTATCACAACAAGAGTCGTCAGGGAGTCCAGAACCCGTTGCTGAGGTTTTGAAACGCGGTCGAAGCCCCGACGGGTTCATGACATGCCAGAGGGGCCGCCCCTTCGAGTTGAAGAGGGACGGCCCCTGGAAGACGGCGACGGGACGGAACGATCAGTTGCTCCCGCTGTTACCCTGGGGCAGACAGACGTTGTCCGGATCGGGTTCGGCGAGTGAGCCGAGCAGTCCGCCAATGCCGCCGCCTCCACTGTTGCCCAACGACCCGAGAAGCAGACAGGTCTGGCTTTTCGGGCACTTGTGTTTGTCCAAATCCCCGAAAATACCTCCAAAGTCGGCAGCAAGTCCATTGACGCACTTGGAACACGCTCGACCGAAGGCCGTACTCGTACAGGTTAGATTGCCCGGACAGGTACAGCTCCCGCCGCTCGAGTTGCATGCTCCACAGCTTCCCCCCGGTGACTGAGGGGTGACGCACTGGTTCGTGCCGCTCTTGGGGCGACACACCTGTCCCTGCGGACAGTCTCGGTTCGAACTGCATCCCGAGGGATTCTGGGTGGGTTCGCACGTATTGTTGCTCGTGTTGCAGGTGTACCCCTGCGGACAGGAACCCTGCGAACAGCCCGTGTTCGGCTTGCACGTATTGTTCACGCAGATTTCGTTGTTCGAACAGTCGGACGACTGCACACACTCGACGCAGCAGTTGCTCACACAGTGGGGAGTCGGCTGCGAACACGACCCGCTCTGACTGGCCGAACATTGCTTGTTGGAGGGGCACTGGTCTTTGCAGAAGCCCTGGTCACAGGTCTGAGCCGAATCGCAGTCGCTGTTCTGCGTACACTCGACGCACTGGCAAAATTCTTTGCTCCACTGGGTGGCCTCTTGGTTCCCCTGAGGCGGACACATGTCCCGCTTGGGCTGATTGCGGTTCTTGCACGTGCAGGTACCCGACTGACACGTTTGATCGGACCGACACGAGTTGTTGCAGGCATTGCCGGTATCCTGGGGGCTCGTATCTTCGGGGGGAGCTGTATCCGGCTGGGGAGCGGTATCTGCAGTCGCATCCATATCCGTCTCTTCGCCATCCGGTCCCGTATCCTCGGGGAGCGACATGGTATCTTCGGGGGCGGGACTCGTATCCGCCACTCCCGTATCTCGAGGTTCGAAGTCAGTGGGGGCGACGCATCGTCTGAATGCGTTGCAGACCTCGTCTCCGGGGCAGTCACTGTTCGAACTGCATTCCTGCTCGGCACAGACGCCTCCGATGCACTGTTTCGGGGAGTCACATTCGGCGTTCGACTCGCACTCGACAGCCGTGCACGTCTGCAGTGTCGGATGGCACGTCACTCCCTCGATATCCTGGCACTGCTCGCAGGACACTTCGGTGCACTTGTCCTGCGCGCTGCAGACTTTGCCTTCTTCACAGTCCGAATGGGCACTGCACCCGGTTTGACCGGGACTGTCGCTTCCGCATCCGGCCATGGCCAGCACCGAGATCAGAAGACATACCAGCCCCCATGCACCCAACTCCCTAGTCTGTCCGCGTCGCTCTGTCGAATTCGCGTGCATCGATATCATGGCGTGTCTCCGGGCGATGAATCCCCACGATCGAGGATAATCCGAATGCATCCTTCATGGTGTTTCAACCCAGCTACTATACATATTCCAAATAACGATTCAAAGAGCGGACATGCAAGACGTGCAATCATCGCCTGTAGGTCGACGTCCGATTCAACTGATGGCCGCCTCACTCCTCCCGACAGGGAGTCGCTCAGCGACTTGCCGGCGGGTCGCCGGCGCTCCAGAAAACAGGCCTCTCATCAGATTGGCCCACAGGTCGTGATTGCACTCATATGCAAGGAAGGCCAGACAGGCACGCGAGGCCCCATCCCCGACCGGGTATAGGTGAGGCGCCAACGGGGGAGCTTCACATGCTCATGCTCTCCCGCGTGGCTCTCGATCGAACACATCATCGCTCGAGTGCCATCGCCCCCCATCAAAAAAGCCCCTGCCGCCGAGCTATTTCGGCGACAGGGGCGCCAACATCAGGCACTTCGGACATCCCTCAGTCCGGACGGAGCGGCATCAGCTCCGCGACGATCTCTTTCATGATTTCGGTGGTGCCGCCGCCGATCGACATCAGACGCGTGTCTCGCCAGGCGCGGGCCACGTTGGTCTCCTCGATGTAGCCCATGCCGCCATGGATCTGGAGACACTCGTCGATGACGTCCATGGCGCGCTCACCAACCTTGGCTTTGGCCATCGAAATCTCTTTCTGAGCCGGGACATCGCGCTCGAAGAGATCCGCGGCATGGTAAGCCAACTGACGACACGCCGCCAGCTCCGTCTCCATGTCGACGATGCGATGACGGATGACCTGGAAGCCGGTCAACGGCTTCTCGAAGGCCTCGCGATCTTTGGCATATTCGATGGTGTCGTCCAGGATGAGCTGAGCTCCCGCCACACCGGTCAGGGCGCCGACGAGCCGCTCGCCCTGGAAATTCTGCATGATGTGGTAGAATCCCATGTTTTCCTGGCCGAGGACGTACTCCTCGGGAATGCGGCAGTCGTCGAAGAACAACTCCGCGGTGTCGGACGTCCGATTTCCGACCTTTTTGAGCTTCTTGCCGACCTCGAAGCCGTCGACGTCGGTCGGAAAGGTAAAGAGCGTGATCCCGCCGTAGCGCATGTCGGGATCGGTGTCGGTCCGCGCGGCGAGCGTGATAAAGTCGGCCCGCGTTCCGTTGGTGATCCAGGTCTTCTGGCCGTTGATGACGTATTCGTCGCCATCTTTTTCGGCCGTCGTCCGGATGCCGGCGACGTCGCTTCCGGCGCCCGGCTCGGAGACTCCGAGTGCGCCGACCTTGTCGCCCTTGATGGCCGGCTCGAGGAACTCTTTCTTCTGCTTTTCGGTTCCGAGCTCGTTGATGACGGGCGTGCACATCTCCATCTGCACGAGGATCGAGAGCGTCAGCCCCGCCATGCGACAGCGCGGCATCTCCTCACAGAGGACGGCCGTATGCCAGACGTCCCCACCCGAGCCGCCGTACTTCTCGGGATAGCGTGCGCCGAGGAAGCCGAGCTCCGCCATCTGCTCGAAGACTTCGCGGGGGAACTTGCGTTGTTCCTCCCACTCGTCGGCGTGGGGCTGGAGCTCTTCTTCGGCAAAGTTGCGAATTTGCTCGCGGTAGAGCTCGTGTTCGTCTGTAAACTGCGGATGTTTCGCCTGATCGACCATGGGAGTGCCTCTCGAATTGTCGAGCCGGGGACTCGTCCGGCTCGGTTCGACGTGGACGAATCGACTCACTCAAGCGGCCCCGAGAAATGCCGGTCACCGCATAAGTAAGTATTCACTAATTTACGTCCCCCAAATGTACAGGGGCTCGCGTCGCATTTCAACCATGTCTTGAGTCCGCTTTGCCCGAGAGACACGCGTGTGAGTGACGGGTCAGGGGAAAGCGAGGGCCGACGTCTCACGACACGTATTGCTGGAGCTACGATGCTTCGTCTGGAGTAATCGTGTCGGAACGGTAGTGGGAGGGCAAAAAGCCGTGAGCCATCATCCATCCCCCGAAACTGGCCGTGAAACCCGCAACGACCGCCAGAAGCGTGTCATAAGATCGAAGATCGAGTCCGAGCATGAAACAGACGACAAAGAAACCGAGTCCCCCGACCGCCGCTCCGAGCTGGGCCCCGAACAGGATCCAGCCCCCCATGGCTGCGAGCAATCCCCATCGCCCTCGCCCCGAATAGCTCGCGGGACGCTCCCAGTGAGGCGGAGTCCGATGGATGCCGAGGTCGCTCTTCTCGCAGTGATCACAGCGGTTGGGAGAGGCCCATCGTCCGTGGACGCCTCGCCATCCCGTCTGACGGATGTTGACCTCGTGACAGACGGAGCACGTGATTTCCAGCTCCAGATGCCCCTCACATTCGGGGCATCGCCACAAGATCAGACTCGCCCAGTGAGGCTTGGACATCTCGAAGGAGGCGCCACATGCGAGGCACGTCCCCTCCGGATGGACGAGATGACGAGACGTGTCGTGTTCCATCATACGTCAGATTGCCGCGCACGGCCGTCATTCGACCGACTCGCGCGTGTAGTCTTCTCCGTCGATATCGATCGCCAGTACGGCGTGGAAGGGGTGTTCGCCCTCGCCGTCGAAGCGATAGAGCGTGGCGTGTTGGGCCTCGTCCTCTCGGACCGAGACGACGAGATAGTCGACGCCGGGATGGCTCGCCTCCCAGGCCTCGTCCTTGTCGTCTCGCTCGAGGGTCGCGGCCGCGACGTCCTCGTTGCTGAAGTAATCGTCGTGGTCGGCGTGGCTGTGAAAGACGACCTCGACCGATTCCCCCCGATCCTCGGCTCGCACGAACTCCATCGGATCGATGACATAGAACTCCCGCGCCGTACGCGGGTATTGATCGGGGTCCATTTCATGGTATTTGTCGGCGAGGTTGTCGCACTCGAGCACCCGATACTCGCCGGTCTCCTCGTCACGCAACACGAGGCCACATCCCTCTTCGGGGTAGGCCTGTTCGACCCAGTCGACGAGGTCGTCGAGAATCGTGTCGCTCCAGCAATCGGCATCGATGTCGTGATCCGTAGGCAAGGCTCGGACTCCTCACGGTGAGAGGTTGCAGGTAACTTGGGACCACTCGTCGTTCGAGCCAATCGGACCCGACGTGTCCGCAGACGAGACCGTCCTGATCTCGGACCGTCGATGTTGAGTGGGCTTCGCCCGAACGGAGCGGGAGAGAGCGGCGGCTTCAGAAGCGTACTCTGTTCGGCTGGAAGACGATCGGATGCCCGGTGTCGGGGAGAGATTGCCTCGAGGATCGGGGGTTACTCCTCGAAGTAACGGTCGGCGTGATCGCAGATAATGGTGACGACCACGCCCTCGTCGAGCTCCTCGGCCACTCGGACTGCTTCGAGGACGTTGGCAGCCGCCGAGTATCCGACCGGGATGCCCTCTTCGCGTGCCAGCCGATCGGCCATGTCCCAGCTCGAATCGGTCGAGACGAATCGCACGTCGTCGAGGAGCGATTCGTCGTAGAGGTCGGGCACGATCGCGGAGGGCATGTGTTTGAGCCCCTCCAGCCCGTGAAAGGCGTCGTCGGGCTGGACGCCGATCACCTCGATCGATGCATCGAACTCCCGCAGCCCCCGCGCTACGCCCATGATCGTTCCCGACGTTCCGGTCGCGGTGACAAAATGAGTGATGCGCCCCTCGGTCTGTTCCCAGATCTCGGGGGCGGTCGTCAGTTGATGAGCGCGCGGATTCGAGGGGTTGCTGTACTGATCGGCATAGAAGTACGCATCGTCATCGTCGTTGTCGACGAGCTCGCGCACTTTTCGAATGGCGCCGTCGCTTCCCTCCATCGGATCTGAGAAGATGATGTCGGCCCCGTAAGTGCGAACGATGTGTTTGCGCGCCGGCGAGACGTTTTCAGGCATGACAAGCGTGACGTCGACGCCGACGGCCGCCCCGATCATCGCATAAGCGATGCCCGTGTTGCCGCTCGTCGAATCAATCAGCGTCTGCCCGTCGCCGAGGTCGCCGGCCTCGAGCGCATCCAGGATGATCTGACGGGCCGGGCGGTCCTTGACGGATCCCCCCGGATTCATGAACTCCAGTTTCGCCCAGACCTCGACCTCGTCCGAGAGATGCTCGGTGACATGCTCGAGACGCACGAGGGGAGTATCCCCGACCATCTCGAGCGCGGATTCGCGCCGCGGGGCGTCGCGTCTCGATGGGCCCTCCTGCTTTACTCCTGGAGACGACCGCTCCATCACGCCTCGCCTCCGGCGATGGCCGGCACGATCGAGACGTCGTCGCCCTCGGTGATCGGCGTCTCGAGCTCGTCCTGAAAACGAATGTCTTCTTCGCCTGCGAAGACGTTGACGTACCGCCGCACCTCTCCGTCTTCGGTGAAGATCTTGTCCTTGAGGCCCGGATGGCGTTCGGCGAGGTTGTGGAGCACCTCGCCGGCGGTCGAACCGTCGACCTCCACCG
>JAQCND010000591.1 GCA_028274765.1 Bradymonadaceae bacterium | reverse complement strand
CATCTCGACGGTTTCTCCCGACTGTTCGACATCGAACGTCACGCCGGACTCGTCGACCTCGGCAGTCGAGAGATTGAAGACCTGGGCTCCGCCGGATTCGGTGACCACCGGTCCATTCCAGCTCATCATACGCCGGACTCCTCCGAGTTTCTCCACCATGTCGGCACCGGGCGACCGCGACAGGTGGTACGTGTTGGTCAAGAGGGCGTCGGAGCCGGTCTCGCGGAGGTCTCGCGGCGTCGATCCTTTGATGGCTCCACGCGTGCCGACGGGCATGAAGGCAGGGGTCTCGAAGGAGCCGTGTTCGACGGTCACTTCACCGCATCGGGCCCGTCGATCCGTCGCCTCGATGTCGAATTCGAAGGAGTCGATCTGGGTCATGGAAGTCGTCTCGGAGCTGTCGGAACAAAATCGGAGGACGATCGTGCCTCTCGGGTCCACGTTCAGCGGCCAGCGGCCTCGAACGTATCGGCGTCTGACAGCCCGGTATCTAGTGCGCCCGGCCCTCAAGTGCAAGGGCGCGCAGGTTGCGCTCGAGAGAATTTTCGTGTTAGACGTGATATGAATAATGCGAGAGGTCAAGCCGCTCTCATGTCGGTCGATTCCATGAGCCCAGATAATCCCTCCCTGCCAGAAGAAGGTGATCTCGTCGGGGGACGATTTCGCGTGGTCGAACACCTGGGGACCGGAGGGTTTGGGACGGTTTACAAAGCCATCCAGGAGAATATCGGCCGCGAGGTGGCGCTCAAGTTTCTGACTCCCGGGGTCGCCGAAGATCCGATCAACGTCGAGCGATTTCGGCGCGAGGCCTACCACGTCAGTCAACTCCGCCATCCCAACACGATCACCCTCTACGACTACGGCCAGACCGAAGACGGCCTCTTCTATATGGTCATGGAGCTGCTCGAGGGAGTCAGCCTGGCCGATACGGTCGAAAAAGAGGGCGCTCTGTCGCTGTCGCGGTCGGCTCACATCTTCATCAAAGTTCTCAAGAGCCTCTCGGAAGCCCACCAAAGTGGACTCGCCCACCGCGATTTGAAGCCCGAGAACATCTACCTGTGCGAGATGTTCGGGGAGCAAGACTACGTCAAGGTCCTCGACTTCGGGGTGGCCAAAATGACCCGCATGGGCTCCGGAGAGGGCGAAGAAGAGAGCGATCTCACCAAGCAGGGACACATCTTCGGGACGCCGATGTACATGGCCCCCGAGCAGGCCTGCGACGAGCCCATTACGCCGGCGACGGACGTCTATGCCCTGGGGCTTCTCGTCTTCGAGATGATGACGGGGTTGCCGCCGGTACAGGGCACGAGTCGCATGGAAGTCATCCACAAACAGATCCGCGATCCCGTCCCCGACCTGCCGGAGGCGCTCGAAGAGACGCCGCTGGGCGAGGTCATTCGCCACGCATGCCGCAAAGACGAAGAGACACGATACGAGGACGCCGGGGCTTTCCTGGAGGCTTTCGTCGAGGCGATCCAGACGATGGAGATCGTCCCTCGTCCCCAGGGCGGGATGAGCCCGGAGATGTCGTTTGCGTTGAATACGGCCGAATCGTCCGAGGAGATTGACGACGTCCGCTCCGAGGCGCCGACCGGTCCGCCGAAGGCTCCGGACCAGCAGACGGGATCCGAGCAAAGCGAAGCCGACGAGACGGACGAATCGTCAATGCCTCAAAAAGTGGCCTCGGACGTGGCGTCCGACGAGCCGAGAGCCGTCGCCGGGTCGGCCTCCGATGGCGGCGATCGTACCGCCCAGAAGACCGAGATCATCGACACCGGACAGGGGCCCGCCGCCGACGCGACCGAAGAGAACTTCGTCCCCGAAACCCAGTATGACGCGCCCTTCGTCAATCGCGAACGAGAACTCGAGGAGCTCGAGGCGTGGGTCCGGGACGCTTTCGAGGCGTCAGAGGGGCGTATCGCGCTGCTCGAGGGCGAAAACGGGGTCGGCAAGACCCGAGTGGTCCGCGAATTTTGCGATCGGTGGACACAGCGCGACGCCATCGCGCTGACGGGGCATTTCCGACAGCGATCACTTCCGATGGAGGGCATCCGGGAGGCCCTGTCCGACTACTGGGGGGTCTCCCATCGAGGGCGAAGTGAAGTCGCCGATGCCATCCGGGACGATCTCGAGCACTCACCCCATTTTCAAGAGGACGAGATCGTCTTTCTCGTCGATTTCCTCCGGCCGCAATCGATGTCGAACACTCCCGTCCCGGAGTCGCCCGAAGAAGCCCAGGAGCTGTATGCCAGGCTCGAGCGCACCTTCTTGAAGCTCTCGGAACGGGCACCGCTGCTTCTGATCTTCGAAGATCTCCATCACGCCGACAGCGCGACCCTCGGATTTCTAAAATATCTGGCCGTGACGTTTCGGACCCAGGCGGCCGAACTCGCCATCCTGGTGACGCTCCGCCCCGAGGATCGCGCGGCCAATCCCGATTTGGAGCCCAGCCTCCGCAACATCAACGCCAACCTCGAGGAGGCGTTTTCGCGCATTCCGCTCCGACGTCTCCAGGGCGAAGACCTCGAGGCGCTTCTCGATGCGATCGTACCGCTGGAGACGAACCTCAAAGAGCGCATCGCTTGGCTCAGCCAAGGAGTGCCCCTGCACGCCATCCAGATCGTGCGCTATCTCGAGAGCGAGGATCGCCTCGTCGAACAAGAGGGGACGATGGCCCTCGCCGAGGGGTCTCCGAGAGACATCGAACTCCCGCCGAACCTGACGGATCTAATGCAGCTCCGGGTTGAACAGGCCGTTCAGAGCCACTCGGAGGGTGAACAGCTCGAGGCGATCATCGAGTGGCTCGCCATCCTTGGGATGCGAACCCCGATCGAGCTTCTGGACAAGATCGTCGACCACTCGGAGACGATCGACAACACTCGACTCGAATCGTGTCTGGACGTCCTCGAACAGGAGGGGCTCCTCCGAGAGACGATTCACCGCAACCTCGTCTGCGTGGAATTCGAAAACAACCTGCTCCGCGAATCGCTTCTCAACGAACTCGCCGAAGAGTGGACGAGCCAGCGATACAATCGCGAGGCGGCGGTCGACAAGATCGAATTCTACCGCGATCGGGACATGGAAGTTCCGTTCGTTGAGGTGGCCGAACACTGGCGCCGGGCCGGTGAGCTGGAGCAGTATCGCGATGCGCTCCATGCGGCAGCCAAGCGGTCGATGAACCGCTTCGATCCCCGAGGGGCCCGCGAGCGATTTCGGGAACTTCTCGACCTCCTCGACGATCTCGGCGAGCGGGGCGACCTCTGGATCGAAACGCGCCTCTCGCTGGGCGAGCTCGCCCGTCGCTTCGGAGAGTTCGGCGTCGCCGAGGAGCACTATCGCGCCATTTTCGATCATCAGCAAGCCTCGCCGACGGACCGGGCCGAAGCGCGACTCGGGCTCGGCGAGTTGTTCGTGGTGAAGGCTCACTACGACGAGGCTCGAACTCACTACCAGCAGGCGCTCGAGATCTATCGAGAGCCCGACCGCCGAGACCTGGCCGGTATCGCGAAGGCGCTGACGGGATTGTCTCGCGTCTCTCTGCTTCGAGGCGAAGCCGAGGAGGGGCTCCGGGTGCGCAAGCAGCTCGAGGACATTCTGCCACGCCTGCCCGAGGGGGAGATATCGGGCAAAGTGCTGGTCCACCTCGCCGAAGTGGCGCGCCGTCTGGGTCGACTCTCGGAGCGCTACGAGTACCTCGTCCGGGCGAGGGCTCAGCTCGAGAAGAGCGACAATCATCAGGCGCTGGCCGATGCGCTCATTGCACTCGGGAGTGCGATGATGAGCCCGGCGATGGACGCTCAGAATCGCTTTGAACGAGCCGAACGCGTCCTGCGAGAAGCGCTCGATTTGATGCGATCGATCGGTGATCGTCACGGCGTTGCCGAATCGTTTCGCAATCTCTCGCGACTCGAGATCGAACAGGGCAACTACGAATCCGCCCGGGATTGGGCCCGCAAGGCACTCGAGACGCACGAGGCGCTCGGGGCGCCCTTCAACATCGGCATGACGCTGCGCCGCCTCGGGGTGGCCGAGCTTCTGGGCGGCGAGCGAGAAGCCGCCGAGGAGCACTTCAATCGCGCCATCGAGTATCTCGAACAGGTCGGCGACAAGATGGCCGTCGCCGACGTCCTGTTCGCCAAGGGCGTCGCCGCCATGCACGAACTGGATTTCGATCGGGCGCGCTCGGCGCTCGGCGAGGCCCGGCGCATCAAGGAATCGTTCGGGAGTAGCTGGGACCTGTTCGACGTGCGGAATCACCTGGCGATCGTCGCCATGTGGTTCGGCAACTTCGAGGAGGCCGAGCAGATGCTCGAACAGACGCTCGAGCACGTCGACGAACACGGGACGGCCGAAGATCGAGCCGTGGCGAGGAGTCTCATGGGGTTACTCCGGTGTTTCCAGAGTCGACTCCACCTGGCGGCCCTCGAGATGGGACGCGCTCGCGCCGATGCCTCGGAGCTGGGCACCCCTCGGGTCACCGATTTCTGCGAGGCCAACGCCGCCTTCTACGCCAAGTTGACCGGCAACGAGACGACCTACGACAATCTCATCGACGAGGTCACTCGGGCCTACGTGCTCAACGACATTCAGCCCGAGATCTGGCTGGAACTGATCGACTGCATGGCACGCCACGCCGCCGACCGGGAGCGCAATCGCCAATCGGCGCGATTGATGAAGACGACAGCCACCTTCTGGGAGCAGTTCGGGTACCCGGATCGACGCGAGCGAATGCTCCGGCGCATCGGCGAGCTCAGCGGGGACTGGGACCTCGACGAACTCTGAGGACGTCCCGAGAGACACTCGAGGTCGTGACCCGTCTGTCTCATTGTATCATCACATGTGCTTGAAACCGAGTCGGCGTTGGTTTGGTTGTTTCAGTGCCCCACCTCGGGCGGTACGAGTTCACAATAATAGATGATCCTCTCTCTTGGATACGAGGAGCCCAACCCATGAGCACCGAAACCCTCTCCGACGACACCATTCAGCGTCGCCTCGACGACCTCGACGGATGGACCCGAAGTGGTGACACGATCGAGCGCGAGCTCGAATTCGATGGATTCAACGAGGCGATCGAGTTCATCAATCGCATCGCGCCCCTGGCCGACGAGGCCGACCACCATCCGGAGATCTTCAACGTCTACAACCAGGTCGAGTTGACGTTGACGACCCACGACGCCGGCGGGCTGACCGACAAGGACTTCGATCTGGCGGCCTCGATCAACGAGGAAGTCTGAACTAGCCCACCCGGTCGGATGCCTCCCGACCGACGAACACCCCCGTCCATACCAAAACCCCGCCCCGTCGAGCTGACGAGGCGGGGTTTGTTGATCGCAGTGTCAATCGAACGGGGAATCAGCCGCCGTCTTGGCTGCCGCTTCCGCCGTCTTCGCTGCCGCTGCCGCCACCGTCTTCACTGCCACCGGTGACGCCATCGACACTGCCGCTGTCGGAGGTGACTCCGTCGACGGCTCCGTCGTCACCACCGCCATCGGCCGTGGTGCCGCCGCCATCTTCACCGGTGCCGCCGCCATCCATGTCGGTGCCACCACCGTCTTCCATGGAGGTAGTGCTGCCGCTGTCGCCGTTACCGGCGTCTTGGCTGTCACCGCCGTCATCACCGCAACCAGTCACGCCGAAGGCGAGGAGCGAAAAAGAAGCCAACGCGACCACAAAAAATCGTTTCATGTTCATAACCGTGTGAGTGTGTGAGAACATCTATTCAACTCGACCCGTCTCAGAGTGTTTATATCTATAACCCTTTCCCATGGGGGATTGTCAAGGTTCGGTTCTCCACGCTGCGGGGAATGGACTGAGACAGCCCGATCTTCAACTCAGTAGTGGTAGAGCCATTCGATCTGCTCCAGGATGTCATCGGTGTCGGGCAGCACCTCAGCTTCGAGGTCCGGGTGGTAGGGGACGAAGCTATCCTTGGAGGCGACGCGCTGGACGGGCCCGTCGAGGTACTCGAACAGCTCGTCGCCGATGCGCGTCGCTAGCTCCGTCCCGTAGCCCCAGGAGATGTTGTCCTCGTAGACCAACAGGGCCTTGTTGGTCTTTTTGATCGAATACGAGATCGTCTCCCAGTCGTAGGGCTTCAGCGAGCGGAGGTCGATGATCTCGACGTCTGCATCGGTCTGCTTGGCGGCTTTGACCGACTGGTGGACGTTCGCCCCGTAAGTGATCAGCGTGAGATCGTCGCCGCGCTCGACGACGCGGGCGTCGC
>JAQCND010000590.1 GCA_028274765.1 Bradymonadaceae bacterium | reverse complement strand
GCTCTGGCCACCCCCGCGATTACGATTGAATCATGACGGCCTCGCCGAGGTCGGCGACCTCCTCGGGTGACAATACGCCGTCGACATCGGGTTCGAGCGCGGCTCGGAGTGCAGCGATCGCAATCTGTTCGACCGGCAGGGGATCGAGCGAAGCGTCTTCGTCGTCGAGGGCATGCAGCAGCGGAATGGCGGCGACCGACGTGGGACGCTCCGCTCCATAAGCGGGGGGAGCTCGAAGCACCACCGATCGGTTGAAACCGGCGTCGACCACCCACGATTCGGCCGCTCGCTCGGCCTCCAGGTACCCCTCGGCGATCCCCGGAGGACGACTCGACGCTGACAGAAGCACGAAACTCGGGACGCCCGCCGAGCGCGCCTCCTCTCCGAAGGCGATAGCCCCCGCTCGATTGACACGATCGAACGTCTGACCCTCGTCGGGCGATTCGCGAAGCAGTCCGACGGCCGCAATCGCCGCATCGAACGTCGAGAGATCGAAGGCCTCTCGCCATATCTCGGGTTCGCGTACATCTCCACGATACCACTCGACGCCCTCTTCCCAGGGCTCACCCGTTCCGGGGCGCCCCCCTCGCGAGAGACTGGCGACGTGATGCCCGATCGAGACGGAAAACCGACAGGCGTGTCGACCGACAAAACCACTTCCACCGGCGACGAGAAGTTTCTGAGGTTCAGCGACCATGAGCAGGTACCTCGCGAGGTAAAGTTTGCATGGCGACCCCGTCAGTTGAGAGGGGCGAACCCTTCCAGGCAATTCGAGTCATCGCCAGCGGGCATTTCTCCGGGCATGTTCAACCATATAAAAAGGCGTTGAGTTGACTGGATCGTTGACATGCCTGGCTCGGGTCACCAGTCTGGAGAGTACAACATTTCTTACCCAACTCCCCTTCCATCTTCGTGCCCCATGGCCGACTACACACCGATTGGTGATCCCACGAATGCATCTGAGCGCGAGGGGATTCGACTGCTGCGAGACCGACTGCCAGAGCATTTCCACGTCGTCGGTAATTTCGACCTTCAGCTCCCCAACCGGAGCAACACCCTCGAATACGATGCCGTCGTCATCGGCGAGTGGGGCGTGTATGCGGTCGAAATCAAAGGATGGGGTGGGCCCATCCAGGGAGATGCGAGCAGTTGGTATCTCGAGTGGGGGCGCGTGGACAATCCCTTCATCCTCATCGAACAGAAAGCCAAAGCGCTCCACGATCTGCTTCACCACGAGATCGAGGCGTTTTCCCGCGATTTCCCCTGTCAGTCGGTTGTCTTGTTGCCGCGTGACGATGCCCACATCGCATCAATGGAGGACAACCGCTCCGATCGTCTGTTACAGCGTGGCGATGTCTGGCCATTTTTCGTGGATCGACACGTCGACGACGGGCCCGGTCTCCTGCGAGACGAGTCGCTCCACGAATCCATCCTGCGCACCATTCGCCCCCGAGCTCAACCAGGTCCGGTAGCGCCTCAGGTCCCCAACTACGACATCGTCGAGGAAATTGATCGAGGCGGCCGACCGTACGAGGAGTACATCGGCCATCACGACATGCTCGAGAGCCGAGGCAAGGTGCGCATCAAGGTCCACTCGATGGATCTCCTCCAGTCTCCCGAAGAGCGCGAAATTGCATTTACCCGATCGCTTCGCGACCTCGAGGCGCTCAGCCATCTCGAGACCAACAAATACATCGCTCGTCCCTACGAGATGCTGCGAGACAGCGACGATGCGCTCCGCCTCTATGTCATCAGCGAATGGGTCGGGCCTCGCACGCTCCGAAACTGGATCGATAAAGCCCCCGAGACACTCGAGGAAGACATCGATCCAGAGCGCATGGCGCTTCACATGCTCCGAGCCGTCGAGAGCATCCACTGCCGAGGGGTCGTTCACCGCAATCTTCATCCGGATGTCTTTTATCTGTCGCCCGATCGCGACGTGCCGTTTCGGCTCGCCGACTTCGATTACGCTCGCGTCGCTAGCCTCCAGTCAATCGCCGACGAGATGGGCGAACTCGGAACCCAGGGATATGTCGCCCCCGAGATATGGAAGCGCGAGCCGCACGACCACCGGGCCGACATTTACTCGCTCGGAGTCATGCTTTTTGAACTTCTGACCGGGGATCCGCTGTACCGCGGAATGAACGAAATCCTCGACCACAAGACGACCTGGCGCGAACGGCGTTCGGCCCTCCATCCTCCCGCGATTCGGCGAGCTCTCGATACCATGCTCGCGTCTCGTCCCGAGGACCGATACGACGATCTCGGCGAGATGATCGAGATCTTCGAGGCGCGCACAGCCTGATCGCCCTCCAGGATCCTCCGCTCCTCCCACCGACGAACGGATGAACCCCGGATCTCGAGCGCTCCCCCGTGCGCTCCTCTTCAATCATGTCCACGGGGGGGCTCAGATCCGTGGGATTTCGACGACGTGTGGTCGGGAGCGCCGGCGGCCTCGCCGGCCGATCATCGAGTCGGTCGACCGCAGACGTCGCGCCACGGCGTATCTCACGGTATCCGAGCGGACCCCCTCTGGGATCTGACAAAGATGACTCCAGACGAAGGTTGACAGGAGGTTCATCTCGATTTAAGTTTCAAGTCTCGATTCTGCGAACGATTGCGCGGACCTCCTGCAATTTCCGGGCGCTCGGTAGCAGCGAGACATGTCTCGATTGCGCACCACGCATCTATTCTTTTTGGCAACGCACCGCACAAAGTAGCTGAGGCTGACCCGACGGCCACGATCCCGTCGAGTGGGGTTGCGACCATCGTAAAGTAGAGCCATTCTCCACTCGAGCTCTCGACAACCTCCCGTCGGAGCGCGAGAGCGGTCCCAATTGCCGACGTCTATCGCGTCGACGGGAAGACGAGAACACGTGGCGGGTCGCCTCGACGACGAGAGGCATGAGGCACCGGATCGTTCGATGCGGCGACCGATGGCTCGCGACGGCCCTGAGGCCCGCCTCTCGTGATCGACACATCGGTTCTCGACGGTAGGGTCCCTACACGGAGTCGGACCGAGGACACACGCTCGATGTTTCCTAAAGGAGATAGGATGGGACAAGAGATCAAAGAAAATTTCCGAGCTCGTAAAGATTACGGGACGATCGACGACATCGCCGAGATCCCGCACCTCATTGCGGTCCAGAAAGAATCCTTCAAGGACTTTCTGCAGGCGGACGTCGACCCCGGCGAGCGTACGAACACGGGACTGCAGGGCGTCTTCAACAGCGTCTTTCCCATCAAGGACTTCAACGAGACGGCCACCCTGGAGTTCGTCAGCTATCATCTTCAGGATCCCAAATACGACGTCGACGAGTGCGCTGCTCGGGGCATGACCTACGCAGCGCCGGTCAAGGTCGTCATTCGACTCGTCGTCTGGGACGTCGACGAGGAGACCGACACGCGCACCATTCGCGACGTCAAAGAAAAAGAGGTTTTCTTCGGCGAGATGCCCCTGATGACGCCCAAGGGGACCTTCATCATCAACGGGACCGAGCGGGTCATCGTCAATCAGTTGCACCGCTCGCCCGGCGCCTATTTCGATCACGACGAGGGCAAGAAGCACTCGTCGGGGAAATTGCTGTATTCGGCCCGCATCATTCCCTACCGCGGGTCGTGGCTCGACTTCGAGTTCAACAGCAAGGACATCATCCACGTCCGCATCGACCGGAAGCGCAAGATGCCCGCGACCGTCCTCCTCAAAGGGCTGGGCTACTCGGAAGAGGAACTCCTCGACTACTACTACGACAAAGAGACGATCCACTTCGAGGAGGAGGAGTACTACAAGGACATCGACCTCGAACTCCTGCGCGGCGAGGAGGCGACCGTCGACGTTATCGACGACGACGGCAACGTCATCGTCCAACAGGGCAAGAAATTCACCCGAGCCTCGATGCGCAAGATGAAAAAGGCCGAAATGACCCGGGTCCCGGTGGCCTTCACCGAGGTGCTCGGCAAAATTGCGGCCGAGGAGGTCGTCGACGAGGAGACCGGCGAGATTCTCGTCGAGGTCAACGAAGAGCTGACCGAAGAGACCATCCACGAACTCGTCGAGCGCGGCATCGACCAGCTCGACGTCCTCTACATCGACGATGTCAAGGCAGGGCCCTACCTGCGCGACACGATGATGGAGGACGACATCGAGAGCGAGATGGAGGCGAAGCTCGCCATCTACAAGCGGCTCCGTCCCGGCGATCCCCCCACCGAGGAGGAGGCCGAGGAGCTGTTCCACGAACTATTTTTCGATCCGGAGCGCTACGACCTCTCCGATGTCGGGCGGCTGAAGGTCAATCACAAGTTCCACCAAGATACCGTCGAGCCCCTCGAGAAGCGCGAGGAAGAACTCGAGTCCCAGATCGACGCGGCTGACGACCCGGACGACATCGAAGATCTTCACGCCGAGCTCGAAGAGGTCCGTGACAAGCTCGATCCGTGGCGCCTCCAGACGCTCCGCGAAGAGGACATCCTCGAGACGGTCAACTACCTGATCGGGCTCCGCGATGGGGAAGGGTCGATCGACGACATCGACCACCTCGGCAATCGCCGTGTCCGCACGATCGGCGAGCTGCTCGAAAACCAGTACCGCATCGGGCTCGTCCGCATGGAGCGTGGCATCAAAGAGCGGATGAGCATGTCGCAGGAGATCGAGACGGAGATGCCGGACGATCTCATCAACGCCAAGCCCGTCAGCGCGGTTCTCAAAGAGTACTTCGGGTCCAGTCAGCTCTCGCAGTTCATGGACCAGACCAACCCGCTCTCGGAGGTCACCCACAAGCGCCGGCTGTCGGCGCTCGGACCGGGAGGCCTGACGCGAGACCGGGCGGGCTTCGAGGTGCGCGACGTCCACCAGACGCATTACGGCCGCATCTGTCCGATCGAGACGCCGGAGGGACCGAACATCGGTCTGATTGTCTCGCTGGCCTCGCATGCAAAGGTCAACGAATACGGCTTCATCGAGACACCCTACCGGGTCGTCGAGGACGGCCAGGCGACCGAAGAGGTCAACTACTACTCGGCGCTCGAAGAGGAAGAAAACATCATCGCCCAGGCGAACGCCGAGCTCGACGAAAAGGGCAATTTCGTCGGCGACGAAGTCGCGGTTCGCGATGCCGGCGAGCCGCGATTGGTCTCGCCTGACGACGTGACGCTGATGGACGTCACGCCCGACCAGCTCGTCAGCGTCAGCGCCAACCTGATTCCCTTCCTGGAGAACGACGACGCCAACCGGGCGCTGATGGGCTCGAACATGCAGCGCCAGGGGCAGCCCCTCGTCAAAGACGACGCCCCCTACGTGGGGACCGGCATGGAGTCGACGATGGGCCGGGATTCCGGCGCCGCGATCGTCGCCGACAACGCCGGGGTCGTCGAGTCGGTCGACGCCGAACGCATCGTCGTCCGACCCGACTCGACCAGCGACGAAGACGAGTTGTTCCCCAAACCGGACATCTACACGCTCGACAAGTACAAGCGCTCCAACCAAGGGAGCTGCTTCAACCAGACGCCGATCGTCGATGCCGGCGATCGTGTCGACGAAGGTGAGATTCTCGCGGATGGCCCCTCGACCGACCGGGGCGAACTCGCCGTCGGCCGCAACATCACGGTCGCGTTCATGCCCTGGCACGGGTACAACTTCGAGGACGCCATCCTGATCAACGAGAAGCTCGTCAAAGACGACATCTACACCTCGATCCACATCGAGGAGTACGAGTGTACGGCCCGCGACACGAAGCTGGGTCAAGAGGAGATTACGCGCGACATTCCGAATGTCGGCGAGGATGCACTCAAGGATCTCGACGAAGCCGGCGTCATCCGCGTCGGCGCCGAAGTCGAGTCCGGCGACATCCTGGTCGGGAAGGTCACGCCCAAGGGCGAGACGCAGCTTTCGCCCGAAGAGAAACTCCTGCGAGCCATCTTCGGCGAAAAGGCCGGCGATGTCCGAGATACCTCCAAGAAGATGCCCCCCGGTACGAAAGGGACGGTTATCGGCGCGCAGGTCTTCCACCGCGAAGGCGTCGAGAAGGACCAGCGTACCCAGGAGATCGAAGACGAGAAGGAGCAGAAGCTCCTGAAGGACCAGAACGACGAGATCCGCATCCTGCGAGATGCCGCCTACAAGAAGATGCGCGAGATTCTTCGCGGCGAGGCGCCTCAGTCGAATCTCGTCGACGAGTCCGGCAACGTCCTCGTCGAAGAGGATCAGGAGCTGACTGACGATCTGCTCGACGACATCCCCCGTCGTTACTGGACGGACATCGACATCGACGAGGAGACCAACGCCACGTTGATGGAGATTCTCGGGGACGTCGAGGACCAGATCCTCGTCATCCGGATGAACTACGGCGACAAGATCGAGAAGCTGCGCCAGGGCGACGAGCTGTCACCGGGCGTCATCAAGATGGTCAAGGTCTATGTGGCCATCAAGCGCAAGATCGAGGTCGGCGACAAGCTGGCCAACCGCCACGGCAACAAGGGCGTCATCAGCCGCGTCCTCCCCGAAGAGGACATGCCGTATCGCGAGAACGGCGAGCCGGTCGAGATGATTCTCAACCCGCTCGGGGTCCCGAGCCGCATGAACGCCGGTCAGGTGCTCGAGACGCACCTCGGCTGGGCGGCCAAGCAGCTCGGAGAACGACTCGGCGAGATGCTCGATCAGCTCTCCGACATCGAGCGCATCCGGTCGTTTCTCAAAGAAATCTACGATACCGAAGAGCAGCAGGCCTTCATCGACGACCTCGACGACGAGGACGTCCGACGCATGGCGCAGCGCGCCTACGAGGATGGTGGGGTCCACATCGCGGCACCGATCTTCGATGCCCCCTCCGAGGAGGAGATTCGCGACCTGCTGGAGACCGCCGGCGTCAACCGCTCGGGGCAGTGTACGCTCTACGACGGGCGTACCGGTGAAGCCTTCGACGGAGACATCACCGTCGGCATCATGTACGTGTTGAAGCTCCACCACCTGGTCGACGAGAAGATGCACGCTCGCTCGATCGGACCATACAGCCTCGTCACGCAGCAGCCACTGGGTGGCAAGGCGCAGTTCGGCGGGCAGCGACTCGGCGAGATGGAGGTCTGGGCCATGGAGGCCTACGGGGCCGCCTACTCGCTTCAAGAGTTCCTGACGGTTAAATCCGACGACGTCCAGGGACGCACACGCATCTACGAGTCGATCGTCAAGGGCGACTTCCGGCTCAATCCGGGCATGCCCGAGAGCTTCAACGTACTGGTCAAGGAACTGCACTCGCTCTGTCTGAACATCGAACTGCTGGAGGACGTCGCGTGACGGTCGACCGCGCGATGACGCCCCTAGGACGCGACACACATTCGAGGCCATGAGGCAAGGCAAATGCAGGCTCACCGGAGGCGTGTCGGGCCCTCGACTCGACGCGCCGCCCCGGGAGCTCCGCCATTTGTCGTCCGCACGAGGAGGACGCTTTGAAAGACATATTCAGCTTTTTCGAGAAGCCCAAAGACCCGCTCAGTTTCTCCGCACTCCGCATCGGCATCGCCAGCCCGGAGACCATCCGCGAGTGGAGCCATGGCGAAGTCCAGAAGCCGGAGACGATCAACTACCGGACCTTCAAGCCGGAGCGCGACGGGCTCTTCTGTGCCAAGATCTTCGGTCCCACCAAGGACTACGAATGTATCTGTGGCAAGTACAAACGGATGAAACACCGGGGGGTCGTCTGTGAGAAATGCGGTGTCGAGGTCATCCAGTCGAAGGTGCGCCGGGAACGCCTGGGCCACATCGATCTGGCGACGCCGGTCGCTCACATCTGGTTCCTCAAGAGTCTCCCCTCGCGGATCGGGAACCTGCTCGACATCACGCTCAAAGACCTCGAGAAGGTCCTCTACTGTGTGGCCTACATCGTCACCGATCCGGGGGACGCTCCTCTGAAGAAGATGGAGGTCATCAGCGAGCAGAAGTACATGGAGTACCGCGAGCTCCCCTACGGCGATACGCTCGAGGCCGACATGGGGGCGGATGCGGTCCGCGAGCTGCTGGCGGAGATGGACATCGATGAGATCGCCCAGGAGCTTCGAGCCGAGATGAAGGAGGCAACCAGCGTCTCCAAACGCAAGCGCATCTCGAAGCGGCTCAAGATCGTCGAGGCGATCCGCGACTCCGAAAATGAGCTGGAGTGGCTCATTCTCGACGTCATTCCGGTCCTCCCGCCGGATCTGCGACCGCTCGTGCCGCTCGACGGCGGCCGATTTGCGACCTCCGACCTGAATGACCTCTATCGACGAGTCATCAACCGGAACAACCGGCTGAAGCGACTCCTCGAGCTGCACGCTCCGGAGATCATCATCCGCAACGAAAAGCGGATGCTCCAGGAGTCGGTCGACGCCCTCTTCGACAACGGTCGGCGCGGCAAGACCATCACCGGTCCGAACAAGCGCCCGCTGAAGTCGCTCTCCGACATGATCAAGGGCAAGCAGGGCCGGTTTCGCCAGAACCTGCTCGGGAAGCGCGTCGACTACTCGGGGCGTTCGGTCATCGCCATTGGGCCCGACCTCAAGCTCCACGAGTGCGGGATTCCCAAGCAGATGGCGATCGAGCTGTTCAAGCCCTTTATCTACAACGAGCTCCAGGAGCGCGGCTACGTCACGACCATCAAGTCGGCCAAAAAGCACGTCGCCCAGGAGACCGACGAGGTCTGGGAGATCCTCGAGGACGTCATCGAGGAACACCCCGTGCTGTTGAACCGGGCACCGACGCTCCACCGCCTCGGCATCCAGGCCTTCGAGCCGAAGCTCGTCGAGGGCAAGGCGATCCGGATCCACCCGCTGATCTGCCCCCCTTACAACGCGGACTTCGACGGCGACCAGATGGCGGTCCACGTGCCGCTGTCGCTCGAGGCCCAGATGGAGTCCCGGGTGCTGTTGTTGAGCACCAACAATATCCTGTCGCCGGCCAACGGAGACGCCATCATCATGCCGAGCCAGGACATCGTGCTCGGCTGTTACTACATGACGATGCACCGTCCCTTCGCCAAGGGCGAGTACAAGGAAGACGAAGAAGGGCGTCCGACCCAGGGCGTCTACGCCAATCCCAACGAGGTCCGGCGAGCCTACGACGCCGACAAACTTCACCTTCAGGCGCGCATCAGGCTTCGCCTCGAAGGCGAGTACGTCGACACGGTCACCGGACGCGTCCTCGTCTACGAGGAGTGTCCCGACGAGGTGCCCTTCGAGATGGTCAACAAGCCGCTCGACACGGGCGCCCTCGGCGACCTCATCAACTTCGCCTTCCGCGAGTCGGGCAACAAGGCGGCGGTGCTGCTGGCCGACTCCATCCGGACGATCGGCTTCAAGCACTCGACGCTCTCCGGGATCTCGATCGCCATGCAGGACATGGAAATCCCCGACGACAAGTGGGATCGCGTCGGTCAGACCCGCGAAGAGGTCGACGAAATCTACGAGCAGTACGCCGAAGGGCTCATCACCGACGGTGAACGCTACAACAAGGTCGTCGACAAGTGGGCCGACGTCACCGACGAGCTCGCCGACAAGCTGATGGACGACATCGCTCGCCGGGAGTACGAGGACCCCGAAACGGGCGAGACCGAGATCGGCCACTCGTTCAACTCGATCTTCACGATGGCCGACTCCGGGGCGCGAGGCTCGCAAGAGCAGATGCGCCAGCTCTCCGGGATGCGCGGCCTGATGGCCAAGCCGTCCGGTGAGATCATCGAGACCCCCATCACCTCGAACTTCCGAGAGGGACTGAGCGTCCTCGAGTACTTCATCTCGACGCACGGCGCTCGAAAGGGTCTGGCCGACACGGCGCTCAAGACCGCCAACTCCGGGTACCTGACCCGGCGGCTGGTCGACGTCTCCAACGACTGCGTCGTGGTCGAATACGACTGCGGCACACTCGACGGCTTCACCGTCTCGCCTCTCTACGAGGGTGGAGAAGTCATCGAGCCGATGAGCGATCGCGTCCTCGGTCGCGTCTCGCTCGAGCCCATCTACGATAAAGAGGGCAATGTCCTCGTCGAATCGAATACGCTGATCGACGAAGAAACGGCCCAGACGATCGAGGACGAGGGCATCCAGGAGGTGCGCGTCCGCTCGGTGCTGTCGTGCGACGCCATCGACGGGGTCTGTGCGCTCTGTTACGGACGCGACCTGGCCCGCGGTCGGTTGGTCAACGTCGGCGAAGCAGTCGGTACAGTCGCCGCCCAGGCGATCGGCGAGCCTGGCACGCAGCTGACGATGAACACGTTCCACCTCGGCGGCGTCGGGTCGCTCGACGTCCAGGAGTCCTCGCACGAGGCGAGCCACGACGGCTACGTCCAGCACCACGAGATGAAGTGTGCCGAACGCGAGGAGGCTGGCGAGACGGTCTACATCGTTATGACCCGAAACGCCGAGGTCTCGATCGTCGACGACGATGGCCGCGAGCGCGAGCGCTATCCGCTCGTCTACGGGGCCCGAGTCAAATTCGACGACGGCGAAGACATCGAGAGCGGAGACCTGCTCGCCGAGTGGGAACCGTTCGCGACACCCGTCCTGAGCGACGAGGGGGGGCTCGTGACCTTTGAAGATCTCGAGGAGGGCGCGACCATGGAGGAGAAGGTCGACGAACAGACCGGCCTCTCCCGCAAAGTCGTCGTCGACAGTCGCGACACCTCGCTTCGGCCCCGCATCGTCATCGAAGATCCCGCTACCGGTGAAGAAAAGGCCAATCACTTCCTGCCGGTTGGCGCGGCGCTGTTCGTCGACGAAGGAACCATCGTCCAGCGCGGCGATACGCTCGCCAAAATTCCGCGAGAGACGACCGAGAACGAGGACATCACCGGTGGTCTGCCGCGCGTCACCGAGCTGTTCGAAGCTCGCACGCCGGACGAACAGGCGATCATCTCCGAAATCGACGGCGTCGTCGAATTTGGCCGCGAGACCAAAACCAAGCAGACGGTTGTCGTCAAGCCCGATGTCGGCGAACCCAAAGAGTACGAGATCCCGAAGAGCAAGCACGTCAAGGTGCTCGAAGGGGATCGTGTCCGCGCTGGTGAACCCCTCATGGAGGGTTCGGAGAACCCCCACGACATCCTCAAAGTCAAGGGGCGCAAGGCGCTGGCTCAATACCTGCTCGACGAGATTCAGGAGGTCTACCGCCTGCAGGGCATCGAGATTGCCGACAAGCATGTCGAAATCGTCATTCGACAGATGCTCAGCAAGGTCAAGATCGTCGAGGTCGGCGATACCGACTTCCTCATCAACGAGCAAGTCGAACGCCACAAATTCGAGGAGGTCAACCAAGAGATCATCCAAGATGGCGGTCAACCGGCCGTCGCCGAGGATCTCCTGCTCGGCATTACAAAGGCCTCGCTGTCGACCGAGAGCTTCATCTCGGCCTCAAGCTTCCAAGAGACGACCAAAGTGTTGACCGAGGCGTCACTGGCGAGCAAGATCGACAAGCTCAAGGGCCTCAAGGAAAACGTCGTCATGGGTCGGCTCGTTCCAGCCGGGACGGGGGCCGAGCAATATCAGGACCTCCACCACGAGACGAACGTGCCCGAAGAGGTGCCCGACGATCTGAAGACGCGCTTCGGTAGCCGCGACGAGGAGATCGCTGCGAGCTGACGGCGCGCTGCGTTGCTCTCTGTTCGACGACCCCCGGCTCGCGAGAGTCGGGGGTTTCGTATTGAAGCGGGTTTACCTTTCGGGGGACGTGACCTATACGCGCTTTTCCCCGAGCGGGAGGACGAGCGCCTCCCCTCGACAGGTTGCATCGTAACACCTGTCGTGGACCGTGCTCCTTCCCGCTGACATCACCCCGAGCCCGTCAATGCTGCCGCTCACTCCCTCGAGTCCGTGGCTTCCGAGGACGACGACGTCACCGCCCCCTCGACCCGAGAACCGCCCTATCCGCTGGTGTACGTGGGGCGAAGCGCCGAGACCTTCGAGCGCCATTATGGCGATCGACTGGAGGAACTCGACAATCAGGGATTCGACATCCACGTCCTGGCGGCCGCCGATGGCGGCTTCGAGGGACTCGCCGAGCGTGGACTCATCGGCCGCGCCCTGCCCGTCGGCACCCGCTGGAACGTCGCGGGACTGCTCGGAGCCTTTTTCATCATCCAGGGCCATTTCATCGAGCATCGCCCGGTCCTCGTCCACGGCTTCGAGGGCCCTCTGGCCTGGCTGAGTGCACTAGCAGCCCGGCGCGTCGGAACACCCGCCGTCTTCGCCTCTATTGATGCTCATTACTTCGACGACCAACCCTCCGATCTCGGCCCGACTCAACTTCGACTGATCGCGCCGGATCTGATCGAAGGACTCGAGGAGCGGCTCGGCGCAAGTGTCATCTCCGAGACCGTCCGATCGGGGGCGCGACGGATGTACGAGCATCTCGGACAGATGGTGACGCGCTATTTCGCCCACGACGAGCGAGAAATCCGCCGCCTGCGCGACGACGAGATCGTCCCGGTCGACAAGCTCGAACACGGCGTGCCGGCCAACGGTGTCGATACCGATCGCTACGACCCGGAGGATGCCATCGACCCCGAGGAGGCGCGCGACTCGATCGACTATCCCGACCGTTGGCGCCGCCTCTTCGGATACGCCGGTCCTCTGGCCGCCGATCGGAGTGGAGTCGAGCTGATGCGCACCATCGAGTCCCTGGCGGCTCGCCGGCGCGACGTCGGCTGGCTGATCGCCCCGACCCAGCTCGATGCGACGGAGACCTCCGTCCTCTCTCGGCTCCGCTCGCTCGAGGATCGCGGATGGGTGAGAATCCTCGACGACATCGATGACATTCGCTTTTTTCGAGCGCTCGACCTCTTCGTGCTGCCGGGCGGCGGCCCCGAAGCGGTCCGCGAGGGGATGAAGGCCGCTGCGCTGAAGGTCTGCGCGGCTGCCTACGCGGTACCGGGCGCCTCGACGCTCGTCGCCGACGGTCAGACGGGACGACTCGTTCCACTCGAGGACCGCGAGACGTGGATCGAAACGCTCGCGACGCTGGCCGGCGACCCTCAACGCCTCTCGAATTACGGCATCCGGGCTCGATCGCGGGCGACGGAACGACTCGATCGCCGCCGCATCGACCGGGGCCTGCTCGACATTTACGATCGCATCCTGCGGGACGAACTCACATCGTGATCGAACGCACGCTCGTCATCGGATCGACCGGTTTTCTGGGGCGCCATGTTCTGCGCCATCTCCACGAACACGATCATACCGTCGTCGGAATGCGGCGCTGGCAGAGCTCCGGGGAGGCCATCCGTCAACTGGGAGCGACCGACCTCGTCGCCGACCTGTCGGAGCGACGGACGCTCGTCCAAGCCTTCGGCGAATTTACCCATATCGTCTACTGCGCCGCTCCCGACGCGTCACTCCCCCCGGGCGAGTACCGAGCCAAGGCGAGCACCTGGATGCGAAACGTCCTCGAGATCGCACGGGACGAAGACGTCGAACGCGTCCTCGTCACCAGCACGGCCGCCACCATCGCCTCGCCGACCGACGACGAGGATCGACTCGCTGACGAGCGCGACGTCTACCTCCCCGGATCGGCGGGCGACCATTTCGTGGAAGCGGCCTACGCGGTCGAACAGGAGTGCTTCCGGCAGGCCGCCGACGGGCAGTCGGTCCTCGTGCTGAATCCCACCACCATCCTCGGCCCCGGCGCCCGACTCCCGGCGAGAGATCAGCTCGACGACGTCGCCGACGACGAGCCCGTCAACTGGGTCGATGTCGACGTCGCCGCCGAAGCCCACCGGGCGGCCCTGGAGATGAAGCTGGAGCCGAGCCTCAAACCCGGACGGCGCGGCCATCGCTACATCGTGGGCGGCGAGAACACGACGATCGGCGACCTCTACGCACGAGCCGAGAGCCGCTACGGCGTCGATACCATTCCGACGACATGCGGCTCCGGCGACGGCGAACCGTACCGCGACCGCCATCTCCTCGAATCCGGCCAGTGGGTCGACACCTCGCAGGCCGAGACGGATCTGGGCGTGTAATTGCCTCTTCAAGTGCCCTTCGATGCGAAGCGCCGCATCGGGTTGCACGGCCCAGGGCCACGCCAGCCCCCATTCCGAAAGCGGGCGAAGACTCTTCAGCGAGGGGACTTTCAGCCCGGAGTCCGGCGACTGGGTCAGCGTCCGGGCTTGTTCGATGAACGCCAGTCTCTCACCGCCGACGCCTCGAAAGCCGAAGACGCCGAG
>JAQCND010000584.1 GCA_028274765.1 Bradymonadaceae bacterium | reverse complement strand
GCCAAGTCAGCGAGGCCCCTTCGGGCTCGAACTTCACCGAAGTATCGGCCGGACTTGCGCACACGTGCGCCCTCGATTCCAACGGTCAGATCACGTGCTGGGGAGGAGGCGACGACTCCAACCAGGCTGCTCAGCCGCCCTCCGGTCAGTTCGAGGCGATCAGTGCCGGTAACGAGTTCTCCTGTGCGCTAACCACCGACCAGGAGCTCGAGTGCTGGGGAAAGGACGACGCCGGTCAAGTCAGCGACGCTCCTTCGGGGACATACGTGTCGGTCGGGGCGAGTATCGGGGGAGCTCACGCCTGCGCCGCCGCGAAGAATGCCCAGGAAGTCAAATGTTGGGGTAGAAACGACGAGAACCAGGCCGTCAACAAGCCCTAACTCACACTCCAGCTCCCTCCGAGATCATGTCTCGGGGGGAGAGCCATACGACTATTTGCAACTTCTTCCCGGCTCTCTTTCCCTCGGCTCGACCCGTCGTCTCCGGGCATCTGCGCCACCGATGTCCGTTCCTTCGAGGGAGAAGGGCCGGGTTTGCTATTGGGGGAAGGAGGGATTGACGGCTCGAGACGTGCCTTGAATCATGGGGCTGGACGACGTCGAGCCGAATGCGATCCCACCTGGCTCACACGATGACCCAGCAACGATTCGTTCCCGCCGAGCCCTCCGATCTGAGCGACCTCTCGGATCTAGTCGCTCTCCTCCAATACATGGACGTCGCCGTCCTCACCGGGGCGGGGTGTAGCACCGAATCGGGGATCCCCGACTACCGGGGGCCGAAGACGCGCGACACCCACCCGGAACCGATCACGTACCAGGAGTTCGTCGAGCAGGCCGAGAGTCGTCAGCGCTACTGGGCGAGGGCGACCGTCGGATGGCCTCGATTCCAGGCCGCCGAGCCCAACGCCGCGCACAAGGCACTCGCCCGGCTCGAAGGCGAGGGCTTCGTCAACGGCATCATCACGCAAAATGTCGATCGCCTCCACCAACAGGCGGGCAGCCAGCGCGTCATCGAACTCCACGGCGCCCTCGCCGAGGTCGCCTGTCTCGACTGCGGCGAGGTCGTCTCGCGCGATGCCGTCCAGGAGCGGTTGCTCGAGATGAATCCCGATCTCGGCGGGACCTCGGCGCCTCTGCGTCCCGATGGTGACGCCCATCTGCCGGAGGGGGCACCCGAAGGGTTCGAGTACCCGGGATGTCCCGCCTGCGACGGCGTGCTGAAGCCCAACGTCGTCTTCTTCGGGGAGAATGCTGACAGCGACGTCGTCGACGAGGCGTGGGATCTCTTTGATGCCTCGGAGGCCCTTCTGGTGGTGGGCTCGTCGCTGACGGTCTGGTCCGGCTATCGCTTCGTCCGCAAGGCCGCCGAGCGTCGCATGCCGATCGGCATGGTCAATCTCGGCGAGACCCGGGGAGACGACGAAGCCTGGATCAAGATCGAGGCGCGCGTCGGCGAGGCGATGCCTCGTCTGGCCGAAGCACTGGTAGGCGAGTGACATGAATTCCTGACGATCCGATGAGCCAGATGCATCTCTTTTGAATCATCTTCTCCCCTTCGTCCTCAGTTCGTATCGAGCTGTAGGTTACCATGTCGGGGGAGGGGAACAACGAAATCTGCGATGACACCAGAGCTATCTTGACTCACCTTCGATCATTCATTTCAATATAGCCCTCACTTTTGACCGCGACATCTCCGTCTCTCCCGCCCCCGCTTCAGAGGCCCACGACGCTCGAACCGACGTCCGAGTCGAGAACTCCGATGTCACGCCCCATTGCCAGAGGGGCGATCGGCGTGGGGACATCGGGCCACGACCCGGACTCGCTCGATACGGGGGGCAACGATTCGTCTCACCTCGATGGCCGAGACGGTCGAATCACCCCAGATCCTCGGAGATATCCGGTATCTCGAAGTGAATCTGGACGCGATCCTCGACTTTGAGGGCCCCCATCATCGCCGAATACGGCTCGATCCCCCACTTCGACTGGGTCAGTCCGATGTCGGCTCGACACTGCCCATCTTCTCGAACGACCCGAGTCGTCAGGGGCTCGACGGTACCGACCAGCTCGAGTTCGCCCTGCACGTCGAAGGCGTCCCCACCCGGCACCGGCTCCCAGGCCCCCTGGAATTCGATGGTCTCGTGTTGGTCGGTCTCGAGGACGTCCTGACGGATGTTGCCCCGGATCTCGTCGCGATTCGAGTCGCTCAACTCCGAAGGGTCGATCTCGCCGTCGACGAGCGCCCCGTCGACCCGGATGGACGCGGGCCAGAAGGTCGCCTCGACGTTGCCATCGGGTTCGAGCCGAACCTCAAAATCATCCAGGCTCAGCTGGAGGTCGTGCCCCCACCGACCCAGCAGGCCGGAGGCGTAAGTCTCGATTTGACACGTGCCGCGTTCGAGCGTGTGCATGGTGGTCGAGTGGTCTAGAGGCGAGAAGTCTTCGAGGGAACGAGGGTGGCGGGGAGCGGTCGTCCCGTTCTGGAGCCCATGCAGTCGGGAGAGACGCAGGTCCCGAGGAGAGACGACGCTCGATCGTGGGGATCAATGCCCCGGTAATCGACGCATCCCGCGTGGTACATGAGATGACGTATCCTCCAGAGACGTTGTAGACGAATCTCCGTGGACGTCCCAGCGTGGTGACGAGGGACTCGATTCTCGGAGCACACGAGGAGGACGGACTCGCTCCGAGCCTGTTCGCCTCGCGCGCCATCGTCACGTCAGACGGGACGAATACGAGCGGGGCTCTCACCCGCGAGCCCCCCGATGGGATCGGCTTGACGTCCACTACCCGGTTCGGCTACGTTCCGACGCCCGTTAGAGGCCGATCTGTGAGGCGTATCGTGTCGCAAGCCGTGGAGTTGATCCTCGATGTCTGAGATTCGGAAGGACCCGGTGACTGGGCGCTCGGTCATCATTGCCCACGAGCGCACCGAACGGCCTCGAGATTTCGATCCCGACGACTGGACTCGGCTCGAGGGTGGATTCTGTCCCTTCTGTATCGGGCACGAAGACGCAACCCCCTCGGAGATCGCGACCTTCGAGCGCGACGATCGCGACGACGAGGCCGACTGGTCGGTGCGGGTCGTGCCCAACAAATATCCGGCTCTCTCGACCGACGAGGCGCTCGTCGAGGAGGAACATTCTCTGTTCGAGTCGACGAGCGGCGTCGGCGCCCACGAAGTGATCATCGAATCGCCCTCACATGTCGTCACGTTCGGTAACGTGTCGGCCGACCAGGTGGCGGCGGTCGTTCGGGCCTGGGGGGGACGACTTCGGGATCTCCGAGACGACGAGCGCCTCGAATACGCGATGATCTTCAAAAATCGAGGCGCCGATGCCGGAGCCTCCCTCGAACACGCGCACAGTCAGCTGATCGCCGTCCCCTTTTTGCCCCCGACGATCCGCGAGGAACTGGAGGGTGCCGCCGACTACCACGGACGCCATGATCGATGCGTCTTCTGTCAGATTGGCGACGACGTCTTCGAGGACGGCGAGCGACGCGTGGCCCAGAACGACGACGTGGTCGCTTACGCACCGTATGCCCCCCGCATGCCGTTCGAAATGCGGATCATGCCGCGTGCTCACGAGGCGAGGTTCGAACGAGACGCCGACGATCTCGATGCCGCGATCGCCGACGTACTCAAACGAACACTTCAGAAGCTCGACCGCGCACTCGAGCGCCCGCCATACAATCTCGTGTTACATACGGCGCCGCTCGCCGACCAGGACGCAACAGACCACTATCACTGGCATATCGAGATCATTCCGGCTTTGTCGTACACCGCGGGATTCGAGTGGGGAGCGGGGTGCCACATCAACCCCACGCCTCCGGAGCGCGCAGCCGAACATCTCCGGCGCGTCCCGCTCGACGCGGCCGATGCGTGAGTCACTGATCTCCTAATCGCTCCGATGTGACGCTGCACGGATGACCATGGATGTTTCCAACCTGATCGATACCTCGCATACTGACGACGACGAAGAGACACCGTCCCTCGACATTCTCTTTGCGACCAGTGAGCTCGCGCCCCTCGCCAAGACGGGGGGGCTCGCCGACGTCGCCGCGAGCCTCCCGAAAGCCCTCGAGGAACTCGGCCACGACGTCTCGATTTTGATGCCGCTCTACCGTCACCTCGACCCGGACGAGCAGCATCTCGGCCGGCGGTTGAAGCGCCTGGAAGTCCCGCGGCGCAGCAAACAGCGCCAAAAAGTCGAGGCCACCATCTGGGAGGGACGTCTCGACCGACATGCTCGCATCTTTTTCGTCCAGCAGGAGGACTACTTCGGCCACGAGGGCATCTACGGGTACGACGAGGCGGTCAAATCCGAGGATGCGGCCGCGCGATACTCGTTTTTCAGTCGCGCCATCATCGAATTCGCCCGTCAGTTCCCCGCGTCGTTCGACATCATCCACTGCAACGACTGGCACACGGCCCTCGCCCCGGTCTACCGCTCGCACTACTTCGAGGAGGAGCTCGGCGACTGTGCCGTCATCAGCACGATTCACAACCTCGCCTATCAGGGATCGTTTCCCAAAGAGAGCTTCGAGCAGACGGGCCTCCCCAAGACCTACAACAGTCCGGGGGAGCTCCAGCACGGCGAGACGATCAACTTCCTCAAAGGAGCCATCCGCTACAGCGATGCGCTGACGACCGTCAGTCCGACCTACGCCGAAGAAATTCAGGCGCCCGAGGGCGGGCAGGGGCTCGACGAGTCGCTCTCCGACCGCTCCGACGACCTCCACGGCATCCTCAATGGCGTCGATTACTCGGTCTGGTCGCCCGATTCCGATCCGCACATCCCGGTGCAGTACGACCTCGATCACCTCAACGGCAAGCGCCAGAACAAGGCGGAGCTGCAGCATCACTTCGATCTCGACATCCGACCGTCGACGCCACTGATCGGATTCGTTGGACGCCTGACCGACCAGAAGGGACTCGATCTGGCGGTCCCGGCCCTCCGGGAGATGCTCGACGCAATCGACGACCCGCGAGAGGGCTTTCAGATGGTCCTGCTCGGCGAAGGCGATCCCGAACATGAGGAACGCCTCCGGTCGCTGGCCGACGACTACGAACGCTGGGTGGGCGTCCATATCGGCTACGACGAGGCGCTGGCGCATCAATTTCAGGCCGGCTGCGACATGTTGTTGGTGCCGAGTCGCTACGAGCCCTGTGGTCTGACTCAGATGTACGCGATGAAATACGGGACGCTTCCGATCGCTCACGCGACCGGCGGGCTGGTCGATACGATCACCGACGTCGACGACAAATCCGCGTCCGGACCGGGGACTGGTTTTCTGTTCGAGAACTACACCGAAGAAGCTCTGCAGAAGACGGTCGAACGGGCCCTGGAGTACTTCGACAACTACCGCCAGTGGCGTCCCATCATGGAGCGCGCCATGGAACAGGACTTTTCATGGACGCGATCGGCGGAACGCTACGCCAAACTCTACGAAGCAACGATCGACGATCTGGAACTCGAGCGAGCGGCCGAGTGAGTCGTGATCACATGCGGCCCGGAGTCGGCATCGAGGTGGCTCCCGGGCTCGGAAGCTCGAACCCGATGATGTCAACGCTGATACATTCAAAGACTTCAAGTACTTCACATACCATGTCCGATACGTTCGAACGACTCGAACGACTCAATCGCGAGGCCGAGCTCGGGGGCGGCGAAGAGCGCATCCAGAAGCAGCACGATCGCGGCAAGTACACTGCCCGCGAACGTATCGAAATGCTTCTCGATCCCGGGACCTTCAACGAGGTCGACAAGCTCAAGACCCACCGGTGTACCGACTTCGGGATGGAGGACAACAAGATCCCGGGCGACGGGGTCGTGACCGGCTACGGCGAAATCGACGGCCGCACCATCTACGTGTTCGCCCAGGACTTCACCGTCTTCGGCGGCAGTCTCAGCCAGGCGTACGCTGAGAAAATCTGCAAGATCATGGACCTGGCGATGGAGACCGGGTCGCCGCTGATCGGACTCAACGACTCCGGCGGCGCACGTATCCAGGAGGGGGTCAACAGCCTCGCCGGTTACGCCGACATCTTCGACCGCAATGTCGCCGCCTCGGGGGTCATCCCGCAGATTTCGGCCATCATGGGTCCCTGTGCCGGCGGCGCCGTCTACAGCCCGGCGCTGACCGACTTCATCTGCATGGTCGAGGATACCAGTTACATGTTCATCACCGGGCCAGATGTCGTCGAGACGGTCACCAGCGAGAAGGTCTCCAAAGAGGAACTCGGCGGCCCCCGCATCCACAACGAAAAGAGTGGTGTCTCGCACTTTCAGTCCGCCGACGAAGAGGAGTGCATCGCGCAGGTCCGAGAGCTGCTGTCGTTCATTCCCTCGAACAACACCGACGACCCGCCCGTCACACCGACCGACGACCCGGTCGATCGCGCCGACGAGAGCCTCACGGATCTCGTCCCCGAGGATCCGTCGAAGCCCTACGACATGACGGAGCTGATCTCGACGGTCGCCGACGACCAGCACTTCTTCGAGGTCCAGTCCGAGTGGGCCAAAAACATCGTCGTCGGCTTCGTCCGCCTCGACGGTCGCCCGGTGGGCGTCGTCGCCAACCAGCCGAGTCATCTGGCGGGTTGTCTGGACATCGATGCCAGTGTCAAGGGGGCCCGATTCGTCCGATTCTGCGACTCCTTCAACATTCCCTTGCTGACCTTCGTCGACGTGCCCGGCTTTTTGCCCGGCGTCGATCAGGAGTACGGCGGCATCATCCGCCAGGGCGCCAAGCTGCTGTACGCCTTCTCCGAGGCGACCGTCCCGAAGATCACGCTCATCACCCGCAAAGCTTACGGCGGGGCTTACGACGTGATGAGTTCCAAGCACATCGGGGCCGACATCAACTACGCCTTCCCGACCGCCGAGGTCGCGGTCATGGGGCCGGACGGCGCGGTCAACATCGTCTTCCGCGAGGAACTCGACGAGGCCGACGACACCGAGGCCAAAAAGGAGGAGCTCGTCGAGGAGTACCGCGAGACATTCGCCAATCCCTTCCGCGTCGCCGAGCTCGGCTACATCGACGAGGTCATCAAACCCGAACACACTCGCGAGAAGCTCGTCCGCGCACTCGACGCTCTCGAGACCAAGCGCGCCGAGAATCCGCCCAAAAAACACGGCAACATTCCACTGTGAATCGAGAGGGCCATGCGACCTCGCGACTCGAAAGGAGGAGTCGCGAGGGACGTGCAACGAGCGGACCAGTCCGACCCGACCAGAGGCTCGCCCTCCTGAAACAGGGGGGCGAGCCTTTTACGTATCGTGGGGTCAGTATGGAGCAACGAGGCCCGCCGAGATGGGGTTAGAACTCGTGTCAACACACTCGAACGGGGCTGCAATCGCGACTGATGCGGTGATGACGGCGTCGCCGGCCCTCCACACGATCCCTGTGGGGACCCCTGTCCTTGCGCACCCCGCCACGCCCTCGCGCCTCGCCGAGGTTCTGAAATCAGCTCTTAGTCGACGAAAGACTCGCAATCTTCGGAGGGATGATGGACGGCTGCGCCCTGCTCGTAGACCAGCTTCGCACCGAGGTGGCCGACGTAGACGAGCAGACCACTTCCCGTCACGAAGGCGATCGCCACTAGAATGGAGGCGAGTCTGCGGGAGAAGTCCGAGATCTCGATGTGGGCAAGGCCGATATCGACCGAAAGGGCCCCCGTAAAGAGGTATCCCACCCAGTATGCCCACTCCTCGTGTCGCTCGACGACTGTAGGGTCACAGAGGGAGCGCACCACCTCGGCATCGGCGAGATCACCGGTATAGACGGCTCCCCAGAGCCCGATGGTGCCTGCAGCCAACGCCAGGCGACCGGCCGGTACGAAAAAGCTCCACGACCCGTGTTCCGATACGCATCGTCCCACGAGCCATGCGAGCGTGCCGGTCGCGAGGAGGGCGATGGGAAAGTGGACCACCATCGGGTGGAGGACTTCGATCCGCCACAGCGTCGGCATAGCATCCACCGAATCGGGTCATTCGAGAATATCGACCGACATGGGATCGAGCCGTTTCCCCACTTTCTTGACTTTGACCTCGACTTTCTGGCCCGATTCGAGGGCCGAAAACTCGGCATCTTCTCCCTTTCGGGTCAATTGAGTCTCGTCCGTAAAGTAGAGTTCCAGCTCCTGGCCCTCGTAGTCGACGTAAATTTCATCCTCGTCGGGTTTGACCTTCTCGATCGTCCCGGTGTACGTGCCACTCTCGACGACGGCATGATCGCCTTCATGGCTGTCACTGTCGCTGCCCTGGCTGTCGCAGGCGACCAGTCCCATGCCTCCTACGCCTCCGATCAGCCCGATGAGCAATACTCGAACGAGGGTACGCATGTCATACTCCTTTTGTTGGGTCCATGAGCTCGTCAATGGTTGATCGCATAGCATCCCCTCTGGAGATTAAGGACACGGAACCACGAAAATCAATGGTCGCACATCGGATGACGTCACGCCGTAAATATGTCATAGTACGATGCGTGGTGCGTCAGAGGTTGTCGAACGAACGTGCGGTTTGACGATGAACACACCACACCGAGTAAATCAGTTCCTTCCCGACTCCACGGAGAGTAAGTTGACATACATCAACCCCACGACTGGAGAGACCGGAGGCATGCGTGTATCGGCTGTCTGTGCGGCGGCATTTCTGATGATCGCCAGCCTGGGCTGCAGCAACGATCCAGGACGCCAGGGACGGCCGGCCATCGATGAAGACTCGGGGTCGGAAACCAAGATGGATACGGGAGTCTCCGACGATGCGGCCCCCTCGCAGGATACCGTCACGGATACGGGAGACGAAGAAGGCGATGTCTCCGAGGGCGATGCCGGAGATGCTGGAGACGTCGATACCGGCGAACCGGGACCGCCCCCGACCGAAGCCCAGCAGCTCTGCGCCTCCGGTGGCACCGCTCAGGGCGGCGGCTACACCCTCATTCAGTGCACGTCTCCGGTCGACCTGTCGGGCGAGTCCATGGAAGGAGGCGACTATCAGCTCCAACCGGGCGCCTTCCGGGTCATCTCGGAGTAATCGCGTCTCGAGCGATCACGGGTCATCGTCGGATATTCGCTCGAGAGTTGGAGCCCCTCGAGGGCTCGCTGCTGACAGGATGATGCCATCATGATCCCCGTATCGATGTGTTTGAAGCACCGTCGCTTCGCTATGAGCGTAGCGACAGTTATCGCTTCATTGGCCTGCATGGGTTTGTTTGCCTCGACCGCGTCGGCCGACGTTCCCGATCAGCTCACCCACCAGGGGCGTCTCCTGAACGATCAGGGGGAGCCCGCCACCGGTACGAAGACACTCGAGTTCGCCATCTACGATTCGAAGTCCGGCGGAGCCGTCTTGTGGGAGGGCGAACCCCGGATCGTGGAACTCGGCGACAAGGGGTTTTATTCGGTGACGCTCGGGGGAGACTCGAATCCCCTCGACGCCGAGGCGCTCGAGGGCGGTGAACGCTGGCTCGAGATCGCGGTCGACGAGACGACGATGAGCCCTCGGATGGCGCTCGACTCCGTCCCCTACGCGGCCCTCGCCGCCAAGTCCGAATCGGTTGCCGAAGGCGCCGTCGATTCGTCGGCCCTCGCCGAAGGAGCGGTCGACTCCTCGGCTCTCGCCGACGGCTCCGTCGGCTCGTCTGCGGTATCGAGCGACTTTCGGGTTGACTGGAACGACGTCTCGAACCGACCCGACGGGCTGGACGACGGCGACAACGACACGCTCGCCGGATTGAGCTGTCAAGCGGGATATCTTCTCGAATACAATGGCTCCAACTGGGGATGTGTCGATCGCCCCTCACTGGCCGGCAAACAGTGCGCGTCCGGGCAAGTTGCCCGCGGCTATCGGGCCGACGGCACGTTGATATGTGCCCAGGATCAGACGCTCAGCGAGAGCGAGGTCGATCAGTTCGCCTCGAACAGCGGATACGTCAAACAGTCCGACCTCTCGAACTACGTCAAACAGTCCACCCTCTCGAACTACGCCCAACAGTCGAGTCTCTCGAACTACGCCGAGAAATCCACCCTCTCGAACTACGCCCAGAAGTCCACCCTCTCGAACTACGCCCAGAAGTCGAATCTCTCGAACGTCGCCACCTCCGGTGATTTCGCCGATCTCAACAACGTCCCCCAGGGCTTGAGCGACGGCGATCAGGATACGACCTATCAGGCGGGCGACGGGCTGTCGCTGGACAGCAATACCAACACGTTCTCGGCCGACAAAAATCAGGTTCAGACGTGGGCCGACGAGTCGGCCTCCGGCAAATACGTGAAGAAAAACAACGGGAAGGCGACGGATCTCACCACCGAGGGGACGGTCGACGCCCAGGACGGCGTCAAACTGGGCTCGACGAGCAACTGCAACTCGAACGCCAAGGGGACGATGCGCTTCGCGTCCGGTGAGATGCAGTACTGCGATGGCAGCAACTGGCAGTCGATTCCCACCAAAGCGTACCACCAGCCCGAACACGGCGCCGAAACCGACGAGTTGTATCACTTCGCGATCGACATTCCCGGGGCTGGCGACACGGGGACTGCGGCCGCGAACAGAATCATGCATTGTGCGCCGATGACCGACGACAACGAACCCTACCAGTTCAAATCGGGAGGCCACGCGAACGGCTGGGAGAGCGCCTACATCGCCGGATTCGCCACAGACCACAACGGACATTGCATGAGCGGGGAAGAGAGTGACTGGAACAAAAACAACAATACCGACGAGTGCGTGTCACTTCTGGTGACCAACTGGGACTCCGAAAGCCACGAGGGCTTCGGCGCCTGGTGTCGCAAGTACCCCGGAAGTAGCAATGCCGAGACGGAGTGGGCACAGATCAACGTCGCGAACAACCAATACCGGTCCTCGACGGGTCGCAGCGAGTCGATCTCAAAGCCGGCCAACGTCGGCGACATCGAGTGCACGAACTCCGGCTTGGCTTGCGTCAAGCGGGTTCGCTAATCTCCGACATCCGGACAGACTTCTTTTCTATCGCCCCTCGTTCGCCGATCTCGGACGGGGGGCGACGTGTATTGAGAGCGTCGGAGCGGAGCGTACATGGCGACATCTCATCCTTCGACGCCGGGCGACACCGAGAGCCGGAGCCTTCAGAGTGGGGCATGGGGCAGGGGAACTCGCTCCGTGAACCTCGCGAGGTTCGAATCGTGCAGAAGGCCGGCATCTCCGCGGGCTCAATTTCCTCGATGGCTTCCCCCAAATCGGGCCAAGCGAGCCCCCGAGACATCCGCGCGGATTCGGCAAACGTCATCGACATCGAGACAGGAGATTCGGGTAGCATTGTCTCCACTCTTCGAATACGGGAGCAGTTTGTGCCCGGTGCTGCTATGCGTGGAGACCTCCGGACCAACTCTGCCAACTGCGAAGACGAGCGGCTCGGCCTGGGTCGTCGACCGACAGATGTTCCTCATAATCAGGCGCCGACGAGCCCGCCGCCACAGACGCGCAACACCTGACCCGTGAGGCCGCGGGCACCGGGAGTGGCCAGGAACGTGGCGGCTCGAGCGACATCCTCGGGCCGTCCCCCCTGACTGAGGGCATTCATTCGACGGGCGACCTCCCGGACGAGCAGCGGCATCTGCTGGGTCATGCGCGTCTCGATGAAGCCGGGGGCGAGTGCATTGGCCGTGATGCCTCGCTCGGCGAGCTGGTCGGCGAGCTGCCGCACGAATCCGATCAGGCCCGCCTTGGAGGTGGCGTAGTTGGTCTGCCCGACGTTGCCGGCGATGCCCGCGATCGAGGACATGCAGACGATGCGTCCGCCGTCGGCAATCATCCCCGTCTCGAGGAGATGCTCGGTCATTCGAATGGGGGCTTCGAGATTGACCGACAGCGTATCTCGCCAGGACGACTGGAGCATGTTGGCGAGCGTGCGATCGCGAGTGACGCCAGCATTGTGGACGAGGACGTCGAGCCCGCCGCGGGGTTCGAGGGCCGAGGCGATCTGTTCGGGCGCCGTCTCGGCCGTGACGTCGAGGGGAAGCGCCTCGCCGCCGATCGCTTCAGCCGTCTCGAGTACGTCCTCGTTCCCGGGGAGATCCACACAGAAGACGTCGGCGCCCTCCTGGGCGAGGTGTTCGGCAATCGCTTGACCGATCCCGCGTCCCGCGCCCGTTACGAGGGCCGTTTGCCCTTCGAGCGGACGGCACCACGGCCGTTCGTCCTCGGACGTCGCAGCCGTCGCATCGACCCGGAGGGGCTGAGCCGAGACGTAGGCGGATTGGTTCGAGAGCAGAAATCGGAGCGGACCGTCGAGCCGTCCTTCAGCGCCCGGAGCGACGCGGAGAAGACCGGCCGTCGACCCCTTGCGACCCAGCTCCTTGGCGAGGCTTCGGACGAATCCTTCCAGTGCCCGCTGAGCGGCGCTCGCCTCCGGGGTATCGGCCGTACTCGAGGGACGGCCGACCACGAGCACGCGTCCACATGATTGAAGCGACTCGAGGTAGGTGTGACAGACGTCGTAGAGGTGATCGAGAGCATCGGTCGACTCGATCGCTGTGGCATCGAACAGAAGACTCTCGACGGCGTATCCCTCGGGAGGCGTTTCGGACTGGAGCTCCTGGAGATGATAACCCTGCGAGTGGGCGACGTCGTCGAGCTCCGTCTCCCGCAGGAGCTCGCCCTCGAGTGCCGGGCTCGCTCCGGCCTCGAGAAGATGCTCGACGATGGGACGAAGCGCTGCACTCTCCGGCGAACCGAAGAGCGCCACGAGGTCGCCGTTGAGCGGATGTTCGCGGATCGGACCGTCGGGGCGATCGAGCTGCTGGGGGATGGGAATGGGCAATCCCATCCGTTCGACCATTCGTCGAGCGCGAGGGCGTTTGCTAACTTCGAGAAGAACGTCGCTCATGAGACCGAGGCTGTCGGGTATGGATCGAATCGGCCCCGATCGACGGTATCGGGCGAGGACTCGACTCGCCGTCACGCACGCCGAGCGGGGCGCCGTGTATGACTGTATTTCAGTCTGTAACTCGATACCATTCACGAGGCAAATCCATTCCGTGAAAGCCCGAGGGCCATCGCATGTGAACATCTCCCTCCTCTCGGTCGACTCTCTCCTCCTACTCCGAGGGGGCGTTCGTCGACTTGCCCGCAAATTGCTCACTTCAAAGAAGTATGAAGGCGCTCTAGGAGGATTTCGAAGGTATGTCGTCCGGGGAGACGCCCGATGGAGCGCCGGCTCTCTTGGGGCGACGAAGTCGTAAGCCGGCCTGGAACGTCGAAGCTTCTTGCGATCCAGGGACTCTATCCGGTGAAGCACACCAAGACATCGAGAAGGTTGGCGAGCTCGAATGCCAGATCGAATTCCAATGCGCTCACCCTCGTGGAAGTCTCCCGGTGGAGCGATCGTCGTCGAGCCATGCTCCCCCTGTCGAGTCTCCGGACGATGCGATTGATTACGGGTCCGCTCGGATACCGTGGGATACGCTGTGGCACGACGCTTGCGGTCGACCGACTCGATGATCGGCTGGCGGGCCGCCGGCGCTCCAAACCACGCGTCGTCGAGATCCCACGGACCTGAGTCACACCCATTGATTACCGTCTGAACCCCCTGTAAAAAGATGAGTCGTAGGTCGTGCCTCCATCATTGGATGTGTCCGCGTGCAAGACTGGTCCCGATATTGTTTCGTCATCGGATTGGGGGGCATGTTCCTGCTCGTCTCGAGCCCTCTCGGTGCCGCTCCCCCCGACGCCGGATCGAAGGCCGATACCACGTCAGAGCGGCCTTCGGCCCGAGACGCAGGGGAACCTCCCTCGAATCGGGCCGACACGTCTTCCTCGTCGGCCCGCTCCGATGCCGAAGCGGCTTCTCGCGATGCCTCGTCGGCCTCGGTCGATGCCCGCGTTCGGGCCGAGCGCCGATTTCAGGCGCTCCGCACGCGATTTGTCGACCGATATGGGCTCGACAACGAAGCGCTCGACGATCCCGAACGTCTCGGCGCATGGATCGAGCGGTTCGAGATGCGATCGACGCAGATCGACGGTCGACTCGAAGCTCTGGACGAGCGGATACGTCGGCTCCGCACGCGGGCCAACTGGAATGACGACCAGATCGCCGACGACTCGCTCCCCGAGGCGGCTCAGGGGCCTCTGCGTCGCGAATCGGCGACCATTCGAGCTCGACGGGGCATGCGGATCGCCCGTCGCACGTCGCTCGAGGCTCTCCGGGCGTCGCTGGAGCAGGATCGCCAACTCTTCGAGACGCATCGCCAGCAGCTTCTGACACGCGCCCGCTCTTCGACCTCCGATGAGGGGCCCGACGCCGGTCCCGATGCCGGCACGTCGAGCCCCCAACAGGTCCAGAAGGCCCAACAGACCGAACGCGAGGCACTCGCCGAACTCCAGCAGATGACGGCCCGTCAGCGGCAGGCACGGGACCGACGCGTCCGCGATCTCATCGAGCGACGGCGCGAGTTGCTCTCCAAGATCGCCGATCTCGCCGGAGAACGCTCGGAGCTGATTCCTCAGCTCAAGCGCAACCATCACGCGCAGGTCGAGACGTTCACCAAACGCCGCGAGAAGCTGGAATCGAAGCTCGATGCCCGGCTCGAGCCCCTGCCGAGCGAGCGGGACCAGTCGAAGCTCGATGCCCTCTTCGAGACTCTCGTCCGTCATCGCCGCGAGGCCCGGACCGCCTATCGCGAAGCGCGCGACAAGCTCCGCGACACCCAGCGCCGCAAGGCCGATCGTCGAGAGGCCTACGAACAGGCCCGGACGTCTCTCGAACAGACCAAGTCTCAGTTTCGGGGCCTCGGGACGAGCGAACTGGGCGAACAACGGATTACGCTGGCCGAGACGCGACTCAAGTATCGTCGCCTCCGTCTCAATCAGACGACCGATGTCCTCGAAGCGCGCCGCAAAGATCTGGCGTTTCGGGACGACAAGATCGCCTTTTATACGGGGAGTATCGAGCGCCTCCTCCCTCACGTCAGCGAATCGGTCCGCGCCCCCTTCTACTCGATATGGCGCAGCGCCAACTGGGAGAGCGCCCGGGCGAGCCTCGCCGAGTCCGCTCGCCAGCTCCGCGATCGCGTCGAGACGCGATTCGAGCAATTCCGTTCCCTTCCCGATCGCCTGTACTCGGTCGAACTCTGGGGGTGGACTCTGGGACTACTCTGGCGCCTGGCGTTCATCCCGTTTCTCCTCTACGTGGTTCGCCACTACGGGCGCTTGGCGGTGCGTCGGGGACTCGACTTTCTGTTGCACCGTTCCTTTTTTCGACGTCACGCCGGGGGCACCATCAAAGTCGGCGAGTGTCTTCGGACACTCGTCTGGCCCCTCGCACTCTATGCCGTCCTTCACTACAATCTGGTGTACGTCGGCGAAACCCTTCCAGAAGCGCGGAGCCTCGACCGCATGTTGTTGGCGGGATTCGTCTACTGGATCGGCATGGATCTCGTGAAGCTATTCGCCCTTCCTCGGGCCCTCCGCGAACGCGGCGACAACTGGGCGCCCGCCCCAGATCTGGGGCGTCTCTCCGATCAGCAGGGTCCCGCCAGTCACGCCGAAGACGTCGTCGATCTGACCGAACTCGACGTCGACGAGGGACGCAAACTCGTCCGTACCGTTCGGCACGTGCTCCTCTTTGGGATCCTGGCGTGGCTGCTGCCCCGTCTGACGGCCGACATCATGGGACATTCGGTCATCTGGTGGCTGGTCGGACAGGCGTTCGCCTGGGGGACGGGGCTGGTCGCCTATCTCGAGCTCAGCAGCTGGCGCGACGAAGTTACCCGAGGATTCGAGTACTTCGCCGACGAGCGCATGCCCCGAGCGGTGACATTCGTCCAGAACCACAAGGATCGCATCTACGGCGTCCTGCTGATCGCACTCGTGACCGTGTATCTCGTCGCCGCCGAGATCGCGGTGCTCGGACGTCGTTATTTACTCGACATGGAGTGGAGCCAGCGGATCTCGAACTTCCTGTTCCGCAAGAAGATTGAGCTCCAGCGCGAGGACGTTGCGGACGAACGGGAGCAGACGACCCACCGCGATCTGCCCGACGACTACTGCGCTCGCTTCGACGAACGCCCCCTTTTCGACGCAAACTACCTCATCGATCGCGAGGAG
>JAQCND010000574.1 GCA_028274765.1 Bradymonadaceae bacterium | reverse complement strand
GACTGATCGCGGCCCTCGCCGAGCGCGGCGACGTCGTCCAACCCTTCAAGGTAGGACCGGACTTTCTCGATCCCACCCACCATCGGGCCGCCTGCGGCCGAGAGTCGCACAATCTCGATAGCTGGATGCTCGAGCCCTCCACCAACCGGGCCCTCGCGGCCCGACACGCGTCGGAGGCGTCGGTCGCCGTCGTCGAGGGCGTCATGGGCCTGTTCGACGGGGTGGATGGGACTTCCGAGTCTGGGAGCACCGCCGAGATGGCAAAGTGGCTCGATCTCCCGGTCGTACTCGTCGTCGACGCGTGGTCGATGGCCCGAAGTGCCGCCGCCATGGTCGCCGGATACGCCGATTTCGACGAGGACCTCGACGTCTCGGGGGTGATCTTCAACCGCATCGCCGGGGGGGAGCACCTCGATCTTCTTCGGGGCGCCGTCGAAGATTCGACAGCCCTGACGGTCCTCGGCGGGCTTCCCAAACGCGATGCCCTCGACATTCCGGAGCGTCACCTCGGACTGTATCCCGCTTCGCAGGAGGGCCTCCCCGAGGGGTACCTCGAAGGGTGGCGTTCAGCGGTCGAGACCCACCTCGATCTGGACGAACTACTCGAATCCAGCACCCGCACACTCGACTTCGATGAACAAGAGCCCTCGAGCCGTGCTCCGAGTACGTCGATCTCGACAGACGTGCGCCTCGGCGTGGCGATCGACGACGCCTTTTGCTTCTACTACCGAGACAATCTCTCGCAACTCGAGGCGGCCGGAGCCGAGATCGTCGAATTTTCGCCCCTGGCTGGCGAGTGGCCCGGTCCGGTCGATGGCCTCTATCTCGGCGGAGGCTATCCCGAACTGTACGCCGAGCGGCTCGCCGATCGCGACGATCTCCGCGAGACCCTCCGCCAGTTCGCTACCTCCGGCGGACCGATCTACGCCGAGTGCGGCGGGTTGATGTATCTCGGAGAGACGCTCGAGTCCCAATCGGGCGCATGCCACGAGATGTGTGGAGTCTTTCCGTTCGAGACCCACATGCGGGAGCATCCTCGCATCGATTACGCCGAGGTCACGGCGCGTCCGTCGAACCCCCTCTTTCCCGCCGAGACGACCATTCGAGGCCACATCTTCCACCAGTCCGAAGTCGTCGGGCTCGACGATTCTCTCGAGACCTCGTACGATATCGAGCCTCGTCGACATGCGTTCTTCGAGGAGGGATACGTCTCTCAACGCACGCTGGCGAGCTATGTTCATCTCCACTTCGCCGACCATCCCCGATGGGTCGATACCTGGCTGGAGGTCTGTCGCGACACCTGATCGAACGCGGAGAGCATGATGTTCCCGGACGGCCCCGGACGAGACACGGATGACGCTCAAAACTGGAACACGGTCAGCGATATGCCCCTCGTACGAGGCGGCTCGAGTCCGGGGGCATTCGAAGAGAGACGGAGACGAGAGCGGAGACGACGATTGTAGGCTCGCACCCCGAAGTAACTCGAGATCATGCCCCCGAGATAGGCACTTCCCGCCGTACCGAGCCCCGACCAGATGAAGCCGCTTTGCTGGGTAGCCAGTCCATACGACACCAACAGGGCGGCAAATCCCATCATCGACGCGGCAATGCCTCCGATGAGATACTGTTTGGCATAGAAATTCCCCAGTCCCGGAAGGGCGAGGGTCCAGAGAGTGGCGCGTTTGTAGGTCAGACGCCCCTCTCGATAGAGCTGTTGTCGATGCGCGTCGTCGAAAAAGTCACTCATCGACGTCTGTGACGAGGCACTCGACTCTTGTTCGAGATTGCGAGATGCCGTATCTGACTCTTCGCTCGACGCGAGGTCTTTTCGCTGCTGCGACTCGCGCATCTCCATCGAAGAAGATGGACGTGAGGACTCATCGGCTCGACTCCGGTCCGGGACTGACGGCACGAGCACCAGCGTGAGCATGGCGAAGAGCGACATTCGATACGACATGAGACGAGAGCCCGAAAGCAATCGACGATGGTGAACGGATGCCGGTACGCGATCTTGTCTCTCCAGACACGAGCCGACGAGCTGCGGCGATGACGGATCGCTCGCGACTCGCCTCGATCGCATACGAGGACTCCGAGACGAGCGCCGGAGCGCATGCATCTTCTGTCAGAGCCCCGGCTCGATCAACACTATCGCATCGCTCGATCTATCCACAGAAAGAGGCCCCCATGACACGACTCGACGACTTCGACCACGAACCCGGTGTGCACTGCGGCTCGGTCGCCATGGCGGACATACTCCGTCATCTCGGTCTGGACTTCTCCGAGGCCATGGTCTTCGGGCTGGGGAGCGGGGCGGGGTTTTATTACCTCCAGGGCGAATCGGTCTCGCCGTCGAGACAGATCATGGGACGGGCCCCCATGCTCGAGGAGCACGTCGGCGACGCGCTCGGCCTCCAGATGGAAGCTCACCGCACCGACGATCCCGACGAAGGGTGGCGAGGCGTGCGAGAGGCCATCGATGCGGGGCGACCGGCCCTCGTGCAGTGCGATCTGAGCGAGCTTCCCCACTGGGAGACCGACACGCCCTTCAACGGCCACCGCATCGTCGTGGTGGGCTACGACGAGGAGGAGGGGATCGCCGAGGTGGCCGATACCCACTTCGAGGGACTCCAGCGCATCGGACTCGACGAGCTCCGGCGGGCCCGCGCCTCGGAAGCGCCTCCCTCCTTTGGTAATCAGTTCGCCTGGTGGGAGATCATCGGAGGCGAGCCGCGCGAGCTCGACGAGGCCATCTCTCGAGCGCTCGCCCGCAACGCCGAGGCCATGACCGACAATGCCTCGGAGATCGGGGGGCTCGATGCCCTCGCGACATTCAAAGAGGAGGTCCACCAGTGGGACGACCTCGACGACGCCGACTGGTGCTATCGTTTCGCCTACCAGTGTATCGAGGAGCGCGGCACGGGGGGCGGGATGTTCCGCTATCTGTACCGCGACTTCCTCAACGAAGCCTCCGAGT
>JAQCND010000559.1 GCA_028274765.1 Bradymonadaceae bacterium | reverse complement strand
TCTCTTCGAAATCCTCGCTCGTCGCCAGTCCCCGCTCCGAGAGGACGCGTGTCATCGCGGCCGTCAGGGTAGTCTTGCCGTGGTCGACATGTCCGATCGTTCCAATGTTGATGTGTGGCTTTGTCCGCTCGAACTTGTCTGTGGCCATGGTGGTTCCTTTTTTCTCTGATAATCAACACTGATCCATCGACAACATACATTCAACCCGGCTCGAGCGTCGGCCTCGACGGACGTCGAGCGCCACAACCCGCTCGGAGGGAGTCACCTCTCTCCAGGAGCCGAGTCAGCCTCCTCGAGCGCCGCCCTCGTCGATGATTTCATCGGCAATGTTGCCCGGGACGGGCTCGTAATGCGCAAATTGCATCGTGTGGTTGGCGCGCCCCTGCGTGATACTCCGGAGATCCGTGGCGTATCCGAACATCTCGGAGAGCGGCACGATGGCGTCGACGACCTGAGCCCCCGATCGCGGATTCATGCCCAGAACGTTGCCACGTCGCCCGTTGAGATCGCCGATGACGTCGCCCATAAATTCTTCGGGGACGACGACTTCGACTTCCATCACCGGTTCTAGAAGCTGAGGGCTCGCCCTGCGCACACAGTTGCGGAAGGCTTTGGATGCGCAGGTTTTGAACGCCATTTCGTCGGAGTCGACCTCGTGGTGACTCCCGTCGGTCAGCGTCACCTTGGCGTCGACCACCGGGTATCCGGCGAGCACACCGGCTTCAGCGGCACTCCGGATGCCATCTTCGACGGCGTTGAAGTATTCTTTGGGCACGACGCCGCCCTTGATGGTCTCCTCGAATTCGATGCCAGAGCCTTGCTCGAGGGGTTCGACCTGAAACTCGACTTCGGCGAACTGGCCACGACCTCCACTCTGCTTCTTGTGGCGCTCCCAGTGCTCGACCTCTTCCTGAATGCTCTCGCGGTATGAGACTTGGGGCTGCCCGACGTTGGCTTCGACGCCAAACTCTCTGAGCAGGCGGTCGATGATGATCTCGAGATGGAGCTCACCCTGCCCCCCGATGATGGTTTGACCCGTTTCGTCGTCGACGTAGACGTCGAAGCTCGGGTCTTCGATCGCGAGTTGCTGGAGCGAGTCCGACAGCTTCTCTTGATCGGCCTTCGACTCCGGTTCCACAGCGATCTCGATGACCGGATCCGGAAAGTCCATCGCCTCGAGGACGATCTGTTCGTGCGGATCACAGAGGGTATCCCCGGTCGTCGTGTTGTCGAGTCCGACGCCCGCGACGATGTCACCGGCGTAGACCTTGTCGATCTCTTCGCGCGAGTTGGCGTGCATTTGAAGAATACGACCGACGCGCTCGCGCTTGTCTTCCGTGGAGTTGTAGACGTAGTTGCCGGCCTCGAGCGTCCCGGAGTAGACCCGGAAGTACGTCAGCTGCCCGACGTACTCGTCGCTCATGATCTTGAAGGCCAGCGCCGCAAACGGCTCGTCGTCGTTGGCCTCGCGCTCGATCTTTTCTTCGTCGTCGGCCTCGGCGTGCTGTTCGGTGATGCGCCGGTAGGCATCCGGGGTGACGCCCTCGACGGGCGGGACCTCGTTCGGGGCCGGCAGGTACCGGACCACCGAGTTCAGGAGCGGCTGGACACCCTTGTTTTTGAGGGCGCTGCCACAGAAGGTCGGCACGATCTCCATGTCGAGCACTCCCTGTCGGAGTGCCCGGTGGATCTCGTTCTCGGTAATCTCTTCGTCACCGAGGTACTTCATCATCACTTCGTCGTCGTAATCGGAGGCAATTTCGATCATCTCTTCGCGGGCCTCTTCGGCCTCTTCGCGAAGCTCCTCCGGAATGTCGACATACTCCCACTCGGCGCCGAGCGTCTCGTCGTGCCAGACGATTCCCTTCATCTTGATCAGATCGATGGCCCCTCGGAAATCGTCCTCCTTGCCGATCGGGATCTGCATCTTGACCGGTCGAGTCTCGAACCGGTCGTCCATCTCGTCGATGACTCCCTGATAGTCGGCGCCCACGCGGTCCATCTTGTTGACAAAGGCGATGCGCGGGACGTTGTAGCGGTTGGCCTGGCGCCAGACCGTCTCCGACTGGGGCTCGACGCCTCCGACCGCACAGAAGACGGCGACCGATCCGTCGAGCACACGAAGCGAGCGCTCGACTTCGATGGTGAAGTCGACGTGCCCCGGCGTGTCGATAATGTTGATGCGGTGCTCGTCGTCTTCGACCGGCCAGTAGCAGGTCGTCGCGGCGCTCGTGATCGTGATCCCGCGGTCCTGCTCCTCTTTCATCCAGTCCATCTCGGCAGCGCCGTCATGGACCTCGCCGATCTTGTGCGAGACGCCAGTGTAATAGAGGATGCGCTCGGTCGTGGTCGTCTTGCCGGCGTCGATGTGGGCCATCAACCCGATGTTCCGAATCTTTTGAAGTGGGTCTCGTCTGGACATGTTTCTGCAAGCTCGTTGGGGCAGAGATTGATCCGAGTCGTCGTAGACGCCCCGCCTCTCGTCGAAAGACGAGCGGGGCGCCGATCAGAGAGAGGCGCACAAGGCGCCTCTTATCTCGTACTGGTATCGGCCGACAAGTGGCATGCGCCACTGGAGCGGCGAGGTCACCAGCGGTAATGGGCGAATGCCTTGTTGGCTTCCGCCATGCGGTGCATGTCCTCTTTGCGTCGGACGGCACCACCGCGATTGTTGGAGGCGTCGAGCAGTTCGTTAGTCAGCCGCTCGACCATCGTGTATTCGGGACGATCGCTAGCGGCGTCGATTACCCAGCGGATCGCCAGCGAGGTGCTGAGCTCACCCTGAACTTCCATCTGGACCTGGTAGGTCGATCCTCCAACACGGCGTGATCGGACCTCGACCGACGGCTCGACGTTTTCGATAGCGTTCTCGAAGACTTCGACGGGGTCCGTGCCGGTTTTTTCTTCGATGGCGTCGAACGTATCGAAGAGGATGTGCTCGGCGGTCGCCTTTTTGCCGTCGCGCATCATCTTGTTGACAAACTTCGTGACGATGCGCTCGCCGTAAATGGGATCGGGATCGATGTCCCGCGTCTGCTCAATTCCTC
>JAQCND010000551.1 GCA_028274765.1 Bradymonadaceae bacterium | reverse complement strand
AGGTGGGGAGCCTGCCCGCCAAGGCGCGCAACCGGCTCTTGAAGGCTCGATTTCTCCAGGACGTCGGCCAATGGAAGAAGGCGCGCGGGGAGCTCGACGGCTTGCTCGAGACGTTTCGACAGATGAACAGCAAGCCGGCGATGATCGATACGCTCGGGCTCCAGGGCAAAGACGCCACTCATCGAGGGCAGTACCGGACGGCACTCGAACACTACCAGGACGCCCTCGAACTGGCTCAGTCCACGGGAAGCCCTCAAAAGCTCGCCAAGGTCCAGCTCTCGTCCTGCGAGGTCTCCGCCCGGGCTGGAGGTACCCAGGCACTCGAGTCGTGCAAGCGCGCGCTCCAAACCTTCGACAAACTCGGCATGCCGCTCCTGAGAGCGCGCACGAACTCGGCCATCGGGCGCAACCTCTACAAGCAAAATGCGCTCTCGGAGGCGCGCAAGTACTTCATCGATGCCCTGCGCATTCGCGACGAGGAGGTCCATCCCGAACTGGTCGACGACCGCGCCCGAGCTCGCGATCTGGGCAATCTGTGCCAGATTGAGATGCGCGAGGAGATCACGGGGGCCTTTCACCGTTGCAAAGAGACGCTCGATCTCCTCGACCAGGCTTCGTTCGAGCATCCCCGCATGCGAGCTACGTCGCACTACGCGGCCGGGGTGGCGGCGGCGCGCGAGGGTCACATCGAAGAGTCGCTCGCTCATCTCGACGACGCCCTCGAGGGCTACGAGGGTCTCGAGTCGTTCGATGCCCCCTCGGTGACGAGTGCGTATCTCCGGCGTGGCTCGCTTTTGAAGCGAACCGATCGCCCGGAAAAGGCGACCGAGACCTTTCAGAAGGGACTCGAGAGACTCGAGCAAGCCGAGGGCGATCACCTGGCCTCGATCATCAAACTCCGTATCCAGTACGCTCAACAGCAGCTCGACCTCGACCAGTGGCAGGGGGCCGCCCAGCAGCTCCAGACGCTGGCCAGAGAAGCCCGAGAGGTCGGAGACATCGGCACGCGAGCCTGGGCGTACAGCACGCTCGCCCGGGCTCGGAATCGGCTCGATGGTCGGGGCGAGGCGAGTGCCCGACAGGCACTCGAGAAAGCGCTTCCGCTGGCCCGAGATGCGGGTGATGACGAACTCGTCGAGACGATCGAGTCCAACTTGGAGGCCTTCGACGAGGAGGATAGTGGCGACACGGCCTCCGAAAAGGTTGAAGAACAATAAGAGTCCGTTTCACAACGTCGATATGGGACTTGGAGCGCCGGCGGCCCGCCGGCTTGAGGCGAAGATCAACCGGTGTTGACATCAACTCCGAGCAGCACCGTGAGCTTACAGTGCACTCCCCTCGATCTGCTCGCATTCGATACTGGACAAGACAGAGAGGCAAGCCTCGATACCAAACCCCCACTCCGGTCGCCCGAAGTGGGGGAAGACATCGAGAGCCGCGAACGGAATCTCAGTGGCTGTGTGAGAGGATCGATTCAGTCAGATCGTCAGCCCGGACGTGTTGGACACTGTCTCGGTCCAGAAGGGCTTCGCTGTATTCACGGAGCGTGCCGTGTTCTTCGAGCAGGTCGCCGTGCCCGAGCTCTTCGGCGGCCTCCCATCGGTTGAAGAGAGGCGCATAGACGGCATCGACGAGGCCGAAGTTCGACCCGGAGAAGTAGGGGCCCTCGTCACGGGTCTCGAGCTGCTGTTCGATCTGGTCGAAGGCGTCGTTCAAGTGCTCTCGGGCTTCCTCGAGGGTCTCGTCGTCATCGGAAAACCAGAGCGTCGCCATGTTCCCCATAAGCACGTCGTTGTTGTAGACAATCCAGGAACGAGCTTGGGCCCGATCGACTGGATGGTCGGGGAACATCGGGGGTTCGGGATACAGCTCCTCGATGAGTTCGTTGATGACGTAAGACTCGAAAATGGGCTCGTCGTCGACCTCCAGCAAAGGGACCTTGCCGCGCGGCGAGATCTCGAGAAACCAGTCTGGCTTGTCGCTTAGATCGATGAACGTCAGATCGTGGTCGACGTCTTTTTCTTCGAGCACGATGCGGCTGCGCTCGACGTAGGGGCACGTCTCGAACGAAATGAGGCGAAGATCGTGGTCGGCCATGGTGTCTCGTACGGGGCTATCGGAGCAATGAGGCGAGCGAGGTAAATCGGTCGTCGCAAGCGAGGCAGAGGGATCGACCTCCGCCATCGTCTCGTATGAACGGGGGGCAAACATACCCCAACCCCGGGCGGGAGCCCGGGGGGTGCCATGTGTCGAAGGGGGTTGGTGTGGAACAACCCCGCTGGCAATGTGATCACGGCCAGAATAAGCGTCAAGGTGCCCGAGACGATCCCGAGGCGGGGCCGCCCGGATACCGTGGGATGCGCCGTGGCACGACGTTTGCCGTCGACCGACTCGATGATCGGCCGGCGGAGCCGCCAGCGCCTCCAACCACGCGTCGTCGAGATCCCACGGTCTGATTCACATCCGAGGGAGGCAATCACCGCCTCGGGCTCCCTACAGATCTAGTCTTCACTCTCTCAGTAGCCGACCGCATCCTCGATGCGGTGACATCCGTTGTAGGTCCGCTCGTTGCTGTCGCCTCCGGAGGCGGCACCGGCGAAGACGCCGACCTTCTCGGAATCGGGATGGCGGAGCACGTCGGGCTCCTCCATCGTCGACAGGCAAGGATAGCGCAGGGGATTGTCACCGTCGTTGCTCAACTGGTGGGCGCAGTCTTCGTCGGTGGGGAGCGCTACGCAATCGCCAGGGCCGACCCTCGGCTCGTCGTCCCCGATCCGAGGCTTCCCCTCGCCGGAG
>JAQCND010000539.1 GCA_028274765.1 Bradymonadaceae bacterium | reverse complement strand
AAGGGACACATATCCACTCGATACAACATTCGCTGCATTCTGACGGATTGTTCGGCAACATGCAAGATACGTCCGAACGCTTCCGCTCGGACGTCGATCGAGGGACGTCACACTCGTCTCGAGCCCCGACCTCGATCGGTCTAGCGATCTCGCCGCAATGAGTCAATCGAGTGATGCTTTGACCTGGCGGACCTGCTTCCACTGTTCGTTGAGCCGCTTGCGGGCCTCGGTATCCTGCTGGAAATCGATCCGCTCGAAACGGCGCTCGAGGTAGGTCAGCGTCCGATCGACCCACTTGCGCTTCAGCGACTCGATGCAGTCCCGATACACGGCACTCTGTTCGCGGGCGTCTATGCCGATCGGTTCCTCCGGGTCGAGGGCCTCGAGCACGGTCTGGCGAAAGCGAGGCTCGTCGATGCGCTCCAACAGCAGGGGCGGTTCGATGGCGCCTTGATCGCGGTAGTGGTCGTGGAGTTCGTCGAGAAACGAGGCGAGCACCTCGCTGTCGAGAAAAGTGTCGTATTCCTCCTCGAGGAACGTCTCGAGGCGCTCGGGTTTCTCGAGCAGGAGGACGAGCACCTTAAATTCGGTGGGGTCGAGTTCGAGGGGTTCGTGGTTGTGCTGTTGGAGGGCCTCGGCGGCCTCGTCGCGGGCTCGTTCGGGGCGCTGGGCGTACTCACGCAGGACGTCCGGCTCGATCGAGAGTTGGCGCGCGATGTCCTGGGCGTAGTGGTTCCAGGCGACTCGACTCTCGACCTCGTCGAGGATCGTCGTCGCCTCCTCGAGGGCGGTCAATTTGCGTTCGACGTCGTCGCCGACCGCCGGGGCGAGGACGCGGTCGAGCGCCCACCCGATCAGGGAGTCGGCCCGCTCGATTTTGCTCCGCAGGGCGTCGGCCCCCTCGCGCCGGACAAAGCTGTCGGGGTCGTCCGAGATGTCGAACCGCACGATGCGCCCCTCAAGCCCGGCCGCCTGGAGGGCGGGAATGCACCGCCGGGAGGCCTTGCGCCCGGCCTCGTCGCCGTCAAAGGCCACGACCACGCGCTGGGTGTATCGGCTCAACAGCTCCGCCTGCTCCTCGGTCAGTGCCGTCCCCATCGGAGCGACCGTCGTCGAGAAGCCGGCGGCGTGGAGGACGAGAACGTCGAAATTCCCCTCGACGACCAGCGCGAAGTCCTCGTCGCCGAAGTGCTGTTTGGCGACGTGGAGGCCGTAGAGCTCTTCGCCCTTTTCGTAGAAGTCCGTCTCGGGGGAGTTGATGTATTTGGGCGTGTCGTCGTCCTCTTCGAGGGTACGGCCCCCGAAGGCCCGAGTTTTACGCCAGATGTCGACGACGGGAAAAACGACGCGATGGCGGAACCGATCGTAGTAGCCCGTCCCGCTGTTGCGCTCCAGCGCCAGCCCGGCGTCCTCGATCTCGTCGCTCTCGAAGCCCTGGCGTCGCAGATGATCGAGGAGGTTCTGCCACCCTTCCGGCGCGTAACCGAGCCCGAAATCGCGGATGGTGGCCTCGTCCAGCCCCCGATCGACCAGATAGTCGCGTGCCTCGCCGCCGGCTTCCCCCCAGAGGTTCGACTCGTAGAAGTCGCGAGCCTCGCTCATGATCTCGAAATAACGCTGCTTGCGCTCGCGTCGCCTGCGGGCCCGCTCGGCCTCCTCGGGGTCCTGATCGGGGATCTCGACGCCGTTGCGCTCGGCCAGATGCCGGACGGCCTCGGGAAAACTCCAGCCCTCCATCTCCATGACGAAACCGATCGCATTGCCTCCGGCGCCGCAGGCGAAGCACTTGTAGATCCCCTTGCCGCGGTGGACCTTGAGGCTCGGATCGTGGTCGTCGTGAAACGGGCAGAGACCCTTCCAGTTTTTGCCGGCCTTGTCGAGATTGACGTAGTGCCGGACCGTATCGACGATATCCGCCCGATCGAGCACTTCTTCGATCGCCGATTCCGGAATCAAACCCATCGGATGCGCTCGCTCGACTGCCGAAAAGGGGAGATGAACGGGGATTGCGAAGGGGTCGAGCTCGGGTTCGGTGCACGACTCACTCGACCACTCTCAACTCCATGAATCTACGGGTGGTGGAGATACTGTCAACGCTCGTGCGTCGACGAGGAGGGCGGCGAGATGCGAGAGAGGAG
>JAQCND010000532.1 GCA_028274765.1 Bradymonadaceae bacterium | reverse complement strand
CTCCTCTTCGTGAGCTGCCTGATCGCCACGGGGAGTCTCGGCGGGTCGGGGGTGACGGTCGGCAAGACGCTCTTGGCGGCGAGTCTCGGGGTGATCGCTTACAGCGCCATCTTTGCTGCCCTCGGGGCACTCTTTGCCACCAACCTCGTCGCCGGCATCGTTTACTTCGTTGTCATCGAGATGGTCATCGGCACCCTGCCGACGCTGGAATTGCTCACCGTTCGATTCCATCTACACAACATCGCCGGGTTCGAGGACGGCGGAGGAACCAACGCCCTCGCCCAGATGCTTCCTATCAATACGATTTCGCTGTCGTGGTGGACCTCTGGCATCTGGATGCTCGCCGTCGTTGTCATCGCACTTGTCGCCGGGGCATTGATCTTCAAACACCGCCAGTACCACGTCTAGACTCCATGTTCTCATGGGAACGTAGCATCGGGCGTGGGGCTCGAATCAAAGGTTGGTAACGATCCTCCTTCAACCGGACTTCCAATCGCGGCGATGACATCGAGGATACGTTCGAACGGGCCGATACTGCAGGATGCACCGCCCAACGCGCCGGCGGAGAAACCATCGAGATAGCCTCGTTCGTCATCCAACACAACCAGGGACCGTTGAGAGGGCTCGAGAGGCCTTCGAGGCCGACTCCGGAGAGCCAGTGCGGCGATCTGACGATTCCGAGTATGCGACGCTCGACTGCTGGTTGGAGAGGCGTCGCGTCGTATTCCCACCACCCTCTCTCAGATACGAAAACCGGTCCCCGACATGGCGTCGAGGACCGGCCGTGACATCATCTTGTCGAATGATTGATTCAGAGCACGGTTTGTAGAGCCACGAAGATGCCGTGCTTGGTCTGCTGGTCGTTGGGGTTCGGGCGATCGGTGATCGTGAATTCGTAGTGTGTCTCGATCTCGATGCCCGAGTCGAAGAAGTAGGTGTTGCCACCGACCGTCACGCGGTGCCGGGTATTGACCCGGTCGGTCAGGTCGTAGGCCACGGTCGGCTCGAAGTTGATCCCGCCGTCGGGCCCCAGCACGTAAGCGCCGAGGACGTGGAGACCGTACGCCGTGTCGACGTCTTCGGGGGCGGGCTCGAGAACGGCCACTCCTTCGAGGTGAGCGTAGATGTCGTCTTTGTCAAAGATGACGGCGGCGTCGAGCGGCGAGTCGTTGGGCACGACGGACGTGGCACGCGTCTCGGTGCTGCCCGCTTCGCCTTGGACGGGCTCGCTAATCGTCCCTTCACCGAAGAGTCGCTTGGCGTAGCCGACGTGAAACTCCAGTCCCATCGAGAGGCCCAGCAGGGTTCGAGCGGTGAGGAGATGTCCCTTCGATACCTGAAGAGCGGTAGCGTCGGGCTGGAACATGCCAATTTCGCTCTCGAGCGAGAACTCGCCGAGGTCCGTGTCGACCCCCGCCGCGAATCCGGCCAGTCGTCCCGGCACGAGTGCATTGAGAAGGGCGCGGTTGCTCGTGTAGACGTTGGGAGCTCCGATCAAAAATTGGGGCGAAACGGTCGGTTTGAAGCGGCCGGCCTTTACGTAAACGGGCGACCCGAGATCGAGCGAGGCGACGGCATCGAGCAGGCGCATGGTGCCATCGGACGAGCCGATCTGTATTTTGATATCACCGACGTCTTTATATCCACCCGACAATTTGAGTCGTGACAGGCTCAAGACGGGTCCGAAGTTTTCCGTATCCTCTCGATCCGAACTCTCCTCGTTGATAATTTCGGCCACGTAGGTCCCATTGGCGACGCCCGTCAGATCAAGCGTCAGTTCTTCGTCATCGACCAAATTGAGGGCGGTCGACTCTCGAGGAAGCAGGAGTGGAACCGCCACACAGGCGAGCAAAACGAGGATCCACCGAGATCGTGTTCCCATGGTCATACACCCACGTGAGTTGCAACACAGCGACGATTACAGAACAGCAGTCTCCATGATGTAGAAAGGGGATCGCCTTCAAAGTGAGTACACATGTACGCGGTTTTCGATTTAAAGTCAAAATACTCGGCGTGCCTCGATCCCCCTCTCCGGATGAGAAATCGCATCGAGCATCGCGTGATATCTTGGGATCTGTAGACGCGGGTGTTCCGGTGCATGTTCCCCGGTTTCGCACATACGGCAGAGGCATGTGTTCGACCGTGAGTGCAATCACGAACTGTGGGGGACTCGTCACGACTTCGCCTCTCCCGGCGCGCCCCTGTACGTGTGTAGAGTGAACGGCCTCGCGTGCACGTCGCCGCATGATTTCTGTCCGGGAGGAGTGAGGCAACCTGTCCACGCCGATCTGGACCCGCGGCCGATGATGGCACTCTTCGGGCGTTCAAGTTGCGTTGCAACCCGCCCTGTGATAGAGGAGAAGGCGGTTGCATCGTCGAGAATTCTCCTCATTTCCTCGACGTTCATCACGCGATTTCCATCCACACGACCGGCGAGTGATGATGATACGAGCCCTACCGTCGATTCGGGCCTGTCGCTGGATAGTCTGTCTCGTCTTTCTGGCCGTTCCGAGTACGGTGTCGGCACAGGATACGATGACTTTCGGCGAAGAGGAGGCCGAAAACGTCCAGAAAGAAAAGGACGACTCCTCCCAGCAAGAGAACAACCAGAACCAGAACGAAGAGGGCATGACCTTCGAGGAGGGTGAGGCGAGTGAGTCGAGCTCGACCCCCTCGTCGACCCCGACCGTTGGACTTGTCGCCGTGCCGGGAGACGCGATGAGCTCGACTCAGCGGGCCAATCTCAGGGAGAAGCTGGTGTCGGCAATGCAGCCCGTGCCAGAGATCGACCTCGATTCGGGGCAGGCCGTACTCGAGGCGCTCCGCAAACGCAACGTCCCCTCCTGTGTCACCGAACCTCTCTGTCTCGGCAGCGTCGGCGGCGAGGCGGACGTCGACCGCATCGTGATGGCGCGAGTCAATCAAAAAGACGAAGAGCTTCAGCTCGACATCGATTACTTCAATGTCTCCGATCGACTCTTCGTCCGGTACAAGTCGGTTCAGAACCTTGGTTCGTTCGACGACGTTGTCGGAGCGGTCGAGCCAACGATCAAGGAAATGTTCGACCTCGACCAACCCCAGCAAGGTTCCGAGCCCGGTCCCCGTCCCCGCAGTAGCAAAGCGCTCAAGATCGTCGGATTCTCATCGATCGCGTTGTCGGCCGGAGCCCTGACGGCTGGTATTCTCTTTGGTGTTCGAGCCAACACACTCGAACAGGATCTTAAAGGTCGGAAATCGGACGGAGCCTACAACGTCACGCAGGTGGCGGCTCAACAGCAACTCAATCAGTCCCAGAACAAGGCGGGACTCGCCACGGGATTTTATATCGCCAGTGGCGTCCTCGCCGCCGCGGGTGGCACCTTTCTCTTTCTCGGCTCCGGTCCCTCGGGGACGGAGCAGCCCCCCGCTGATCAAACGACCGCCGAACTGAACTCACCCTCGTGGCAGGTGACGCCGACGGCGGGCCGCGACGGGGTTGGCGTTCGCGCACAATTCCAGTTTTGAACGTCCCTTGGTGACTCCAAGCCCATCTCGATACGTTCGGGCCAGAGACAGAACTCCTCGAACGATTGAAGTGATCGCGTCTCCTCCCCCTCTCATTGCTTGTCATCGATGATACGACGCTACAGCTCACTTGTCTTCAGTATCGGATTCGTCGTCGCCTCGGTGGTGGGATGCCAGGTCGCCTTCGAGGACCTGCAGGGCGAAGGGTCTTTTCCGTGCTCGGAGGATAGCGACTGCATCGAAGGGTTTGTCTGCGATCCCGAACAGGGCGACGACGGTCGTTGTGTCGAGGCGTGTGCCGACAAAAGCGATTGCGGAGAGAATGAAGTCTGTCAGGACGAACTCTGCATCATGGGATGTATCGACGAGGATGGCGATGGCTACGGGAGCCCCGAGAGTGAAGCACTCGGACTCTGTCCCGCCTGTGATCGAGAAGATGCCGACAACTGTCAGACCGACTGCAACGACAACGACGAGTCCATCAATCCGGGCGCCGTCGAAGCCTGCAACGGCAAGGACGACGACTGCGACGGCACGATCGATGAACCCATCACGGGATGTGATGGCCCTGGAGACTGCCCGCTATCCGCACCGAGTGAGCGGCCAAACACGCAAATCGGGTGCAAGCGTGTCGAGCGCCAGGATGACACTCGGAACGAATGTGTTCTCACC
>JAQCND010000526.1 GCA_028274765.1 Bradymonadaceae bacterium | reverse complement strand
CATCGCCATCGCATCGGGCGGGGGCCCCGAAGGGATGGGCCAGTGGATCTCGAATCGAGTCCACTCGCCGGGCACACTGCAGTCGTCGATATGTCCCTCGTGGGTCCGTACGATGCGATCGACAATCGCGAGCCCCAGTCCCGTTCCCTTGCCTCGCTTTTTGGTCGTGTAGAACGGGTCAAATACCTTGTGGACGTTCTCGGCTTCGATGCCGTCTCCCGTATCTCGAACGGTGATGTCGACGGCTTCCGAGCCCTCGATCGGAGTCTCATCTACGGTCCGGGCTTCCAGAGAGATCGTGCCACGACCGTCACAGGCGTCAAAGGCGTTCAGCAGCAGATTGATCAAGACCTGACGCAGCTCGTCGGGGTTGGCGGCCACCTCGGGCAGATCGTCGGGCATCTCGATCTCCAGTTCGACGTTCGAGTCCTCCGCCTGAAACTCGATGAGTTGCAGCGTCGATTCGACGATGGTCTCGAGATCCGTCGGCTGGATTTCGGCTTCCTCCTCCCGAGAAAAATCCAAAAGCTGGCGTACGATGCGATTGACGTAGTCCACCTGATCAAACACGACCTCCAGATGGGTCTCGACGGCCTCGGGGTCGTCGAGACTGCTGAGGGCGTATTCGGTGCGTCCGCGAATCACGTTCAGAGGCGTTCCGATCTCGTGAGCAATGCCAGCCGAGAGGACGCCCACCGTGGCCAACTTCTCGGTTCGCAGCAACTGTTCCTCCATCTCCTTGAGCGAGGTGACGTCCTCGAACGCCAGAACGGTCGAGGAACCGCTCTCCTCCCCGGGCAGAGAGACCGACTCGACCTGGAGATCGACGCGCTCGTCACCAAATTCGACATCTTCGAGGAGTCGGCGCTGAGGTTTCTCGTCATCGCCCTCCTGTTCGAGGAGTTCCCGGACGAGATCGAAGTCGCGATCCGTCGCTCGATGCCAGACGTCGGCGAGCGGTTTATCGAGGCTATCGGGGCCGAGCCAGGCGGTCATCTCCTTGTTGACGTCCCGAATGCATCCCGCCTCGTCGACGACGACGACGCCGACTGGTATCGCGTCGAGGATCGCATCGGCCTTGGCGTCGAGTTCGGAGATGAGCTGCTTGCGTTCGAGTCGTTCCTCGAGTTCGGACCGACGTCGGATCGAAAACATCAACAACCCGCCGAGGCCGAAAAGTAGCAGTCCGAAGGCAGCCGAGACGAGTCCGGCACGCCAGAGCACCCAGGACTGTTCGGTGCGAAGCGGCAATAACGACGTGATCATCCCGATCGACCACGTGACGTCGTCGGAGCTCTCGAAGGACATGAAGTGCACCGAGCGCTCATGTTCGGGCAGTCCGAGTTGGGCGGTGACTTCGGGAGTGAGCCGTTCGGAACCATGGCGATACTCTCTCATCTGCGCGTAAAAATCGGGGGCGTTCTCGGGAGCGTTTCGCCATGTCGAGGGAATCTCCAGCGTCGACGCGGACTCGACATACCCCTCGGGACCGTACACGAGAATGTCCGTTTCGGAGCGCGTCGCCAGCGAGGATAGTTGAGACAGAGCCGTTTGCACATCGATCACCACCCCGATGTGAGTGAATGGCGAGTTTTTGCCCCCCGCCGACTGCACGAAGGCTCGGAGGCGACGGTCGCTGGAGTCGGTCGCGGGGCCGGCCGTGGCGATTCGGGTGTCGCGTTCGATCAGCCTCTGGTGAGCTCGTTCGAGAAGATCGACGTGCGTCTCACGAGAGGGGTTCGAGAGCGACTCCGAGAGCACGAAGGCTCGCTGCTCGCCTTCGGTATCCCAGAGCGTGGCACTGAGCAGGCCACGTTGGTGACGAATCGCCGCGCGTAGCTCTCGTTCGTGCTGCGAGAGATCGTCGGTCGTCACCAGTCGCGCGAGCAGCTCGGAGATGTTCAACAGTTTGTCGAGATCTTCGTCAACCCGGTCGACGGCCGTCTGGAGCCGATGTCGAGTCTGCTCGGTAAATTGCTCGGTATGGTAGGATCGCTCACGATCGATAAAATAGACGGTCGTACCCAGTTGAGCTCCCAGCAGAACGACTAACAATACCCCGATACCAACGAGTTTTCCTGGAGGTTCGAGCATGGACGTTCTCTATCATGGACTTGTATTTTGCAAGAGAGCCAATCCGCAACTTGCAAGAGGTGACTCGAGCTTTGCGGGGTTTCCAGGGACATGACGACCCAAGAAGCGTCGTTCGTGCGTCTTGACAATTTGATCGAAAGCAAGCCTCGACAGTCGAAACGACTCATCGCGCCCAGGACGCAGGGACCAATGCCGTACACCCATGTGTGTTCGGACAAGCTTGTCCCCGTTGCTACAGCCACCAAGATGGCTCCGACAGGGTGGGAGTGCTCGTCCAGCCCGAGGGCTTGTCCTCGGGATCTCGAGTGATGCACCTCACATGTGCAGGGAGCTTGCCTTTTTGTTCGAGCACGAATGGCCGTACACCTCAACGTCACGACACAGTCGAACTCGTCCACCGGGCCTGTTAATCTGCAAAGATCCTACCAGGTCGGGGAGCCTTGCGAGAAGCTTCCAGCCTGCACGTCGTGAGCACGGAAGCTGGCCGCGAGCAACGAGGGGATCAGTGATTCGCCTCGAGCCATGTCGAAATCGCGTCTTGGAGCTGTTCGGGGACCCCGACGTAGACGTAGTCGTCGCCGTTGAGTGTGCGGATCCCGAGGTGGGCGAGGCCCAGCCGTCGGAGGCGGCCGAGCGGAGTATCACTGTGAAAGCGAGTCCACCTGGTGCGGGGATCGACGAGATTCGAGGCCAGCAACGTGGGGATGTCGAACGCCGAGGGCTGGGTGACGAGGAGCTCGACGATACGATGGGCGGGCTCGTCGAGGCGCGTCTCCATCAGATGGGCGACCGTGCCCCAAATGAGTTATCAATCTACCGAAGTTTGGGCGAAGCTCTCTAAACACCAGCCTCAATCATCACTCGAAAAGAGC
>JAQCND010000522.1 GCA_028274765.1 Bradymonadaceae bacterium | reverse complement strand
ATCGGGAGGGCGACGAGTCGCCACAGTCCACCCCTTCGGGTTGCCAAACGGTCGATGCATGTTATGAACGTATATGTTCGTGATTCGTCAGCTGTGACGTGGTTTCGAGGAGGTATCGACGTGGGTGCGCTCTCCGGCTCACTAACTTACGAGCTCTATTTCCCCGAAGAGGAACCTCCGGACAACTGGACCAACCTCTTCGTCGAGAAACTCAACCTGAACGCCTTCGAGCCCCTCGATCCCGAGGAAGACGAGGACGAGTCGATCGGATGGGTTCACATGGAGCGACCGCTCCAGACCCAGTTCGAACTCAAGGACGTCCATCACGACTCGTTTCTCAACCTGGGGTTTCGACGCGACCGCTACTCGATCCCCTCGGCACTGATCGACGCCCACGTCGAGGAGGCCGAGCGCGACTACAAGGAGGAACACGACAAGGACACCCTCCAGAAGCACGAGCGCGAAGAGATCGAGCAGATGGTCGAACAGAAGCTCCGCGAGGAGACGCTCCCGAAGATGCGTCTCGTCGACATGAGCTGGCATCTGCCCTCGGGCCGGGTGCGTTTCTGGAGTCACGCCAACAAGCTCAACGAACTCTTCCGCCAGCTGTTCGAGGAGACGTTCGAGATCCAGTTGCTGCCGGCCAGCCCCTACGTCAACGGACTTCAGCTCGGACTGGCGCCCGAGCGCATCGAACGCCTCCAGCGCGTCGAACCGACCGACTTCACCGAACTCGACTGAACGGATTCGAGCCCATGGAACACCTCGACGAACTCATCGAGAGCCGGAGCTTCCTGGGGAGCGAATTCCTCCTCTGGCTCTGGTACAAGGTTGAATGCTACGATGGTCTCTTCGAACTCCGTCACCACGGCGAGGTCGAAGTCATCTTCGACGATCGCCTGCGACTCGAGGCCTATCTGGCCGAGACGGAGCGCAATACCTTCAAGGGCGGCGCTCCCGCCTGGTCGCCGGAAGCCAAGATCGCCCTTCGGGAGGGCAAGCGCCCCACGCGAGCGCGTCTCAAGTTCGTCAAGGAGGGCCGCGAGTGGCGGTTCAAGTTCAAGGCCGAGGATTTCGCTCTCTCAACCCTCAAGATCCCGTCGCTGTTGAGCGAACGCGACGACGAGAAGTTCTTCGAGCGCATGGATCTCATCGAAGAGGTCGAGCGCATCCTCGAGGATCTCTACGAGGAATTTCTGGTGATTCGGACCAGTCCCCTCTGGGACGATCGACTCCGACCAGCCATCCACGACTGGATCTTTCGCGATGAATCGGTCGACCCCGATCACTATCCCGACGAGCTCCTCGAAGAGGCCTACCGAAGTGGGCTCGAAGAAATCGCCACCGGGACGTCCGATTGACTCGCGCCGGCCTCACCACGGGCTCTATCAGTCTCGATGACCCTCCTCGAATCACTCCTGCTCGGCATCGTCCAGGGGGCCACGGAGTTTCTACCGATCAGCTCGTCCGGACACCTCGTCCTGGGCCAGTACCTGCTGGAGCTGCGTGAACCCGATCCGCTCTTCGACGTCCTCCTACACGTCGGCACGCTCTTGGCCGTCGTCGGGTTCTACCGCGAAGACGTCGTCGAGGTGATCGAAGGGGTACGCGAGGGCCTCTCGCGCGCCCTCGAATACGGAAGCTTCGAGCGTATCGTCGAGACCGAGGGAGCCCGTCTGGCGGCGCTCATCGTCCTCGCCTCCATGCCGACCGCCCTCCTGGGTCTGCTCGTCGAACTCTTCCTGGAACTCGAGCGCGGCGAGGCGAGTGCCGCCCGCTTTGTCTGCATCACTCTGATTCTCAACGGAGCCGTTCTCTTCAGCAGTCGGTATCTGGCGCGCGACGACGAGGATTCGCGCTCCGGCCTGCTGACGCTCTGGAACATCACGCCAACCATCGCCCTCGTGCTGGGGACGGCTCAGGGACTGGCCGTTCTGCCGGGTCTGTCGCGATCCGGGTTGACCATCGTCTCGGCCCTGGCGCTAGGAGTTTGGCGCAGCGAGGCGGCTCGATTTTCGTTTCTGATGTCGATCCCTGCCATTCTCGGCGCGCTGGTCCTGCGGTTCGAGCCCGAAGCCGTCAGTGGGGCCATCCCGGCTTCCACCTGGGGTATCTTCGGCGTCGGCGTCCTCGCCGCTGCCTTCGTCGGCTACGTCTCCATCCTCTATCTCGTTCGGCTCGTCCGACGCGCCCAGTTCCATCACTTCTCGTGGTACTGCTGGGCACTCGGGGGTGGGGGGCTGCTCTATCTCGGCCTGATGGTGTGAACGAAGCCGGCGAGGATCGGCGAGTGTGACGAGTGCAATGTTCGTCTCTTTCCATTATCGGCGGGCATTGGACGAGTCGTCCATCCAAGCCTCCTTCAACAGACATTGCCGATAGCCGTCCCGGTCGAGGGCGCCTCCGGGTTTGTGCTCGCCGCCCGCCATGAAATACTGACTCCAGTGCCAGTGTCGCTCGATGCATCGAGGGTGCCGTTTACGGATGAAGATGCGACATGCTTCGAATTGTTTCCGCTGTTGGGTGCATGTCTCGACGGCTCCCCTTTTGACTTCCTCGATGTCGTTGAGATACCTCCAATGACCGATGACAGCGAATACCAACACGACTCCTATGATGGCCGCATCCATCGGAAAATCGTTGTGTTCTTCGGACATCGCCAATTCCACCTGCTGACTCTCCAATGACACGGTCTTTCGGGGCCCGACAGCCTCGTCTCCATCCCGATGAGACGAGCTCGTGGATGGTCGACGATGCCGTCTGCGTCCCGTTGCTCTCACCCGAACGTCGCCCCCCGCTCTCACTTCTGAGACGATGATAGATCGACGTTTGGATACGGATTGCGCGTCGGCTGGCTCACGTTGATGAAGCCGTGTTTCGTGTCGGCGTGGCAGGTGTTGCAGTTGCGTCGGACGGCCTGGTATCGCGACTCGAAGGTCTCGACGTTTCCCTTCTCGGCCGCTTTCTCGAGCCCCTCGAGCCCCGACAAGACGTTGCTCTCGAGTCGATGGCCGACGTCGACGCCGTGTTCCTCGATATCGGCATCGATGATGGTCTCGGCCGTCTCGCGCAGTTCATGGAGTTGATAGTCGAGCATCGCGAGGTGCTCCGAGCGTCCCGCGTACCAGATGGCAGCGAAGCGGTGGCTGATGTGCTGCATTTTCAGGCCGAGTCGAATGCCGCCGTGGTCGTGGCCGTGTTCGCCCTCGTCGCCGTGACCATGTTCGCCCTCCTCGTCGTGATCGTGTTCTTCCCCGCCGTGTTCGTGCTCCGCTTCCCCTTTTTCGGGAGAGCTTCCGGGAGGGGGAGTCTCGGATGAGGTCGGAGAGACGGCTTCGGAAGACGTCGAACGCTCGCGTTCACAGGCCATGGCTCCGATGACGAGGAGCGTGCTCAGAGCGGCGAGGCCGCACGAAAGGCGCTCACGAGGCATGAGTGTATGCAACATGACAGTCATCCAGTATCGAAGTAAGTCTGATTCGTTCGTGACAACGCTCGTATCGTTTGGACTGAATGCCCGATCGCGGGCATTCGGTCGTGTCGGCTCGACACATTGGGCGTCGACCCGAGTGCGTGTCAAAATCGACCGGAGAGCCCGACGCCCGCCGGCGAGACGATGGGGCGAACGTCGATCCCCGTGGACGAGGTTGGCTCGGCCCCACCGGCGGAGCTATCGGCAGCCGAAGAACTCGTGAGCCAGAGATACGCCGCATATCCCAGCGAGGCGGCGGCGAGCCCCGCCGTGCCATAGGTCAGCCCGAGAAACGTGTTGCGTCGAGAGACTTTCTGAGAAAGGTTGGATTCCTCCCGATTGAGTGAGCGCGACCGGGCGAGCGTATCGCGATAGTCGCTGTGGGCCTGCCCGTAGAGGATGCCGAAGAGTAGACTCGAGAGAGCCATCCCCCCACCGACGCTCGCAAAGACGAGTGGAGCCGTCCGGCGGCGGCGTTCGGGAGACTCGGAGGCGGTTTGAGACGCTGTCGCAGATGGTTTGTCGAGCTCGCGTCGGAGTCGTTCGAGAGTCGCCTCGACCCGACCTCGCTTTTCGACCTCGGGTGGGGCGGCGAGATATTGCTCGTAATATGTGATGGCCTTCCGAGGGCGGCTGCTTCGCTCGTAACTGAGCGCGATGCGATACAGGAATTCGGGGTCCGGCCGAATCTCGTAAGCCTCCTTCATTCGTTCGATCGTCGTCTGAAATTCTTCACGCTCGTAGGAGGCCCGGGCCGATTGGAGGAGCGAGACGAGCCGTTGTTGCTTCTCCTCCGATAGCTGAGATCGGCTCTGCTCGGTATCACTCGAGGAGCTCTTTTGTGCTGGCGACGCCCCCTTGTCACCGGCCGACACCGCGACGGGCCACGAGATCGAGCACATCGCCATTCCCACGATCCATCCCCACGCCGGGCTCCACGGCCCGGAGGTGAAGCCGAATGAGCATGTCATCCGTCGGGCGATGGGCATCGAGTCGAGCATGTCGGGCATCACGTCGACGAAGAAAACGAACCTCGAACAAACATGGCACCCGCATCAACTGGAGAGCGAGCAGGTCCGAGGCACTGGTACGAGTTGCTCGACCTCGCCGGCTCGGTCGTGGCTCCGGTCGAGTTCATCCTCGAGGGGACGTTCGTCGGACGAGTCGTCTGGGCGCCTGGCACTCGAATCGGTCGTTTTTCACCACCCGATGTCCCCTTGGTGCTCGCCCATTTACGTGATCGAGGGAATACGGGCTCCGACGACAGGGGGAGCCTTGCTGATGGCGGGATCGATCCCCAGAGCCTCGATTGTCACCGGGCGTCGCCTGTCTCTCGGCCGTCGTCTTTGCTCTCCGACCGGACCGGCGACGTCCCGGAGACATCGAGAGAGGGGCGAGGCCTCGACTCCGGGGTGTCGTCGCGGGCGGACGAGGCATGGTCGTTGCGTTCGAACGCGTCGCGTGAGGCGGTCGTGGCGTGATCGCCCGAGACCGTCCCTGCGCCTGCATCCCGCGAAGGGAGCGGGCCATCGGCGTCGAGACGAGGAAGTTCCCCTCGGAAATCGCCCGTCGTCGCCGCGCCATTCGAGACAGTCGCCTCACTCTCTCGAGACGACGCCTTCGAGTTCGACGTGCTGAGCCAGTAGCCGAAGATGACGGTCGCCAGTAGCACGACACTTCCGACGGCGACCAGAGCAATCGTGCGTTCGCGTCCTCGTCCGCCGGTCGACGTGGCAGAGGGCGCCCGGGCACTGGAGCGCTCCTCGAGGTGTTGAGTTTGAACGGCCGTGGATTTCGACGACTCCGTCGGCTCGAGTCGATGACTCTCCCCGTCTCGAGCGATCGGCGGCGGATCCCACGACGATGGGGTCTCCTGTTGTTGGGATGCGGATGTACTTCCCCCCGATGCGGATTGTGATGGTGGCGGAGGCCCTTCGCGCTCCGGCGACCACATGCGCTCGGTCTCCTCGTCTTCCTCGACGCCGTCGGGCCTCCGTGGCGCCGCGCGCCCGAGCTCGTCGGTCGAGGTTCGATCGTTGGATGGAGAACGGACGGTCGCGCCGTTGGGATTCGACAACGTGTTGGCGACATCGTCGGCCACTTCGGACTCGGGGTCGACTCGTGTTCGAGCCCGTTCGGATGGGAGACTCTCACCCTCCTTGGAGTCGGTGAGAGCGTCGGCAGCCGCGACCACCGTATTGGCCATCGCGAAGTCTTCGGATGAGACGCTCGAGCCGAGTTTGGCTTCGGTATGAAGGTCGGGCTGCTCGATGATCCAGTCGGCGAACACGTCTTCGAGGGGCCGATCGGCATCGACCCGAAGCGACGACCATCCATTGAGTTGACGGATCGCCTCGATACGCTCACGGACGACTTCTCCACTCTGGGGACGATCACTCGGAGCTTTCGAGAGTAACGCCTGGACGAGCTCGTTCAGCCCCGCTGGCACTTCGTCGTCGGGCAGCTTGTCCCCCAGATCGGGAGGCGCCTTTTCGAAGTGTTTGACCATCATGCGCATGCTGCTGGGCGCCTCGAAGGGCAGATCCCCGGTGATCATCTCGAATAGCAGCACCCCGAGTGAATAGAGATCCGAAGTCGGATCGACATCGTGTCCCTCGGTCTGCTCGGGCGACATGTAGGCGGGTGTGCCGAAGATCTCCCGACCCGAGGTCAATCGTACGTTGGATTCGATGGGAAACGCGACGCCGAAATCGAGTACTTTAGCCTGAAAAATACCGCCGGGCACGGAGACCAGAATGACGTTTTCGGCCTTGAGATCACGATGGACGATATCCTGATCGTGAGCTGCCATCAGGCCGGCACACAACTGATCGGTGATGTCGAGGGCGAATTGGGGCACGAGACGCCCGCGCTGGATGAGCTGGAGAAGTTCGATGCCCTCGATGTACTCCATCACCAGATAGGTGAATTCGTGCGTTTCGTCCTCACCGAAGTCGACGAGCCGCACGATATTCGGGTGATTGAACCCCGAAATGACCTTGGCTTCACGCTGAAATCGTTTCTGGAATTCGGAATCACGGCGGAAGTCACCGTGGAGGACCTTCAGGGCGACGGGGCGGTCGATCGACAATTGTGTCGCCTTGTAGACACGGCCGACGGCCCCTTCCCCGAGACGTTCGTCGAGTCGAAATCGACCGTCGACGGTCTCTTCGAGCAGCGAATCGTCCATCCGGTCCCGGGCCGCATCCGTCTCTGGTGAGGGGTCTCGGGTCATGTTGAAGGCACGTCCTCTACAAAGGACCATCTGGCGCCGGGCGAGTCGACGCTGTCGGGCGATTTAATGTGTCACATGGCATGTCACAGTGCAACTATCTCCCCTGGCTCGAGCGGCTGCTCGCTCCTTTCGAGCGGTCAGGTCGGAGCCCCCTCGGGATGGCGCAGAAAATAATCGATCAACGTCTGCATGTACGTCGACAGATGGGGACATCGAATCGACGTATCGGTGAGAGCGCGCTGGGTGGTGCTGACGTCGTACTCGGCCCCGTGATTGAAATAAGCCAGTACTCCACGGGGCATCTCGACGGCCGACGCCACCGTGTGACTCCGGAGGGCGAAGTCAGCGAACGTGGTGGGGATCGAGCCGATGGGCGGTGCCTTGCCCATGCCATCCAGTGTGAGGGCAAAGATGTCGCGAGCTCGCATCGGACGAGGATCGGCGAGTTGATAGACGTCTTCCGCCCCGTCGTCGACGTAGCCGAGAAAGGCCATGGCTCGCGTGACGTAATCGACGGGCACGAGATTCACCAGAGCGTCGCCCTCGCCGATATTCGGGACGGGCATCCAGTCGGGCACCTTCCGGAGAAATTTGAACAGATGGTAGGGGCCGTCGTACTTGTCGGTCTCCCCCGTTTGCGAGTCGCCCACGACGATCCCGGGGCGAAAGATGGCCGTCGGCAGATTCATCCATCGTCGCTGGACCTCGACTTCGGCCCAGAATTTCGTCGATTCGTAGTGGTTTTTGTGGCTCTGCCCCTCGTCGAGCTCGTCTTCGTAGATGGTGCCGCGTCGTTTGCCCGAGACGTAGCAGGTCGAGACGTAGTTGAGACGTCGGAAGTCGACGCACGCTTCGCAGAAATCCAGCACGTGGACCGTCCCCTTGACGTTGATCCGGTAGGCGACTGCCTCCGGCACGGCGAGATCATAGAGAGCGGCCAGATGCCAGACGACCCCGACGCGCTCGGTCAGCTTCTGGTACGTATTGGAGTCGAGGCCGAGTTGCGGATCGGTGATGTCGCCCTCGACGAGTTCCCATCTCGAGGATTCAAACTCGGGAAGGTCGCGCGCCAGCTCCTGGAGCCGACGTTCGGCCTGGCGACGATATCGCGGCTCGATCAGAAAGTAGAAATCGCCCTCCGGTTGGTAGACCAGCATTTCCTCGAGGAGTCGACCGGCGATGAATCCGGGAAACCCCGTCATCAACACGTCGGCGCCCGACAGATCGGCGTCGAGTTTCGACGGAGGAGCGGGCGTCTCGAACGTCTCGTCGGAGGAGGCATCGCCATTGCTGTCTTCGGCCCCCGCCGTCTTGTCGGTATTGTCTGCAACCATGGATGACTCGTCTGGCCTGATAACACTCGAACATGACTCGACGGGGCACCTTATAATAGTTGTTGGAATCGTTTGGCAATCCGCCTCGCTCGTCGCCTCAGGGCGAGCACTACAGGTAACACGGTGGCGACTGCTTCTCGATGATATCGTCGAGTTGTCGCTTCACTCCCCTCTCCAGAGAGGCACTGAAGCAACGTGCCAGCAAAGGAGATCACGTCCCCGACGCACAGGCATTTCAAAGAAATATACCCGATTCCTTCGCTCCCCGATCGTTTCACGGCCTCGAGTGCATATGTTCATATCCGACGTTCCTCCGCCTCCCGACGGAGATGAGCTTTCCCTCATACGATGTCACGCCGGGAGACGATACTCGACTCGCTCGCTTCCTTCGATGGGACTTCCACGAGGCCCCCTCGCATATGTCTCCTCATGTCGATACGTCGGAACTCTCCCTTTTGCCCGTTCGCGACCGCGAGTCGATCTCCTCGACTGGCATGGTCTCGCGGCTCGCCGATCGCGGGATCGCCTACGCCACCTCTCGCCCCCCCATGTTCGCCGACGGCTGGGGCCCCCCCTCGCTCCTCGAGTCCCTGATCTCGCGTGTCGATCGGCGCCCTCCGTCTAGTCCCGTCGAGATGCGATGGTTCCAGCGAACTCGCACGTGGCGTGGACTCCACTATTTTCGGGGGTATTTCCCCACCCCCGCCATGTCGCTTCCCCTGCCCCCTCAGAGCCGTACCGCTTATGTCGAGCTCCTTCTTCCGGAGGGCGCACTCCAAAATTCGTCACTCTCGGTGTGCATTCATCTGGCCGGAACGGGCGACGCCACGTATCTCGGACGGCGGATCATCGCTCTCCCCCTGGCCCACCATCGAAACATCGGGGCTCTCATTCTGCAGAATCCCTTCTACGGCGAACGTCAGCCCTCTTATCAGACGGGCACCAAGCTTCGGCGCGTCACCGACCAGTTTTTGATGAACCTCGTGACCCTCGAAGAGGCGTGCGCTCTCGTCCACTGGCTCCGGCGTCTCGGGGTCGAACACGTCGGACTCACCGGCTACAGCATGGGAGGATACATCGCAGCACTCGCCGCTCAGCGCCTCTCGGAACGCCTCGCGATCGTGCCCTGCGCCGTGGGAGACCGAGCGGTCTATCCCTTGGTGCACAGTCCGCTCGCTCGTCTCGTCGACTGGTCCGCTCTCCAGCGGGATGCTCCCGACGATCGGAGGGCATCCGAATACATGAGTGAGCTCATGAGCCGATTCGCCATCAGTCGACATGGTGATCTCGATGCCGCCCATCGAGCCATTCTCCTCGGCGCTCGACACGACGCCTTCATCCTGCCCGAGGAAGTGCATAGGCTCGCCCGACACTGGTCGCAATCAGAACTGCGCTGGATGGACGCCGGGCACACGACGGGGTGGCTCTTCTGCCGCACGGCCATCCGAGAGGCCATCACCGATGCCTTTGACCAGCTCGAAGACGCCTCCTGAGCCCCGAATGGGGATGGAGCCCGCCACTGTTGTCGGGGTTGATCCGCCCAGGTTGGATCGGCCGACTGATCGGCCACTCTGACGTGATAGCCCGGCGTGGGCGTGACCTCGACGTCGTCATGACAATCCTGTATGTCTGGCCTCGCGACCATGCGATATGTCACCGATCACGTCGACTGCACGAACGATAGGGAGTCGATACATGCGATACGTGTCGAACGGCTGGAACATGCCATGTCTGGAGTCGTGGATATTGGGGCTGGTCCTCGTGGGAACGGCGGCCTGTGCGAGCTCCGGGAGCGCCGATCGGGGCGATGAGCCCTCCACCTCGACGACCGAATCGGATTAGGCTCGCGTGTCAGAGTCGGACGATGCCCCGAGGCTCATCGATCGCGACACCCTCTTCGGCAATCCCACCCGCTCGACCGTTCGTCTGAGCCCGGACGGCACCAAAATTGCGTACCGCGCGCCGGAGAAGGACGTGATGAACGTCTGGGTGGCGCCGGCCGACAACCTCGACGCGGCACGAGCTGTCACGCACGATCGCGATCAAGGAATCCAGTGGTTCAATTGGGCTCACAACAACGAGGACATTCTCTATTCACAGGACGAAGATGGCAATGAACAGTGGCACGTCTACGCCGTCGACGTCGAGAGCGGCGAGACGCGGGACCTGACGCCGTGGGACAACATCAAGGCGAGCATCCAGGAACTCAGCCCCCAGTATCCCAACGAGATTCTCTGTTCGGTCAACAAGCGCAATCCCAAGTACCACGAGATCTATCGCATCGATCTCGAGACCGGCGAATCGGAGCGCATCCAGGACAACGAGCAGTTTGCCGGATTTGTCACCGACGACGATTTCGACGTCCGCTTCGCCCAGAAGTCGCGCCCCGACGGCGGGACGACGTGGATGCGCCCCGACGGCGAGGGCGGATGGACGACGTTCATGAAGCTGTCGCGGGCCGACGCGATGTCGACGCAGCCGGTGAGTTTCAACAAGGAGGGAGACGTCGCCTATCTGTTCGACAGTCGTGGACGCGACACGGCGGCGCTGACAGCGGTCGATCTCGAATCGGGGGACAAGAAAGTGCTGTTCGAGACCGACGAGGCCGACGTCAACCACCTCGAACAGCACCCGAAGACCAAGGACGTGCAGGCGGCTTCGTACACCTACGCTCGGGAGAACTGGCACGCCCTCGACGACTCGTTTGGCGAGAAGCTCGAGACCCTCCAGAATCTGCACGAGGGCAACGTCAACATCGTCAGTCGGACCCACGACAACTCCCGGTGGATCGTCGCCTACGAGCAAGACGACGGTCCGCTCCGCTACTATCGCTTCGACGCCGACGAGCAGGAGTCCGAATTTCTGTTCGTCCATCGTCCAGAACTCAAGGACCTCCCGCTGGCCGAGATGGAGCCGGTGACGATCGAGTCTCGAGACGGCTTCGATCTAGTCAACTACCTGATGTTGCCCCCCTGGAAGACCGACGATAGCGGAGAGGTCGAGGAGCCGCTTCCGCTGATCATCAAGGTCCACGGCGGTCCGTGGTGGCGAGACAAGTGGGGCTGGGATCCGGTCATGCAGTGGTTGGCCAACCGGGGCTACGCGGTGATGTCGGTCAACTTCCGCGGTTCGACCGGCTTCGGCAAGGAGTTTCTGAACGCCGGCAACAAAGAATGGGGGCGCAAGATGCACCACGACATTCTCGACGCCCGGCAGTGGGCCATCGACCAGGGGCTCACGACCGACGACCAGGTCGCCATCTACGGCGGAAGCTACGGTGGCTACGCGACTCTGGTCGGCATGACGATGACGCCCGACAAGTTCGTCGCCGGCGTCGATCTCTTCGGCCCCTCGAATTTGATCACGCTCATCGAGGCGATTCCCCCCTACTGGAAGCCAATTCGCTCGATGTTCACCACTCGCGTCGGCGACCCGTCGACCGAGGAGGGACGCAAACTACTCAAAGAGCGCTCCCCGATCCAGTACGTCGATCAGATCAAACATCCGCTGTTGATCGGCCAGGGCGCCAACGACCCGCGGGTCAAACCCCAGGAATCCGAGCAGATCGTCTCCGCCATGCAAGAGAAGAAGTTGCCGGTCACGTACGCCTACTATCCGGACGAGGGGCACGGCTTCCGACGCCCCGAAAATCGGATGTCGTTCTATGCCGTCACCGAGCATTTCCTGGCCGAACATCTCGGGGGGCGTGCCCAGGCACTCGAGGGTTCGGGCTTCGAGGAGTCGAGCCTCCACGTGCCGACCGGCGCGGGCGAGATTCCGTCGCTGACGAAACGACTCTGTGAGGCGATGCCCGAACGCTGCGAGAAGCCGAAGACACCGGACAAGGGCGACAACCCTTCGAAGGCTGCCGAATAGGAGAGCGGACTTTCAAACCTCGGAGCTCATCCGGAGCGCCGGCGTCTCCGCCGGCTTGGATCGTGGGGCGAGACGTTTTGAATCGGACTCCAACCTCGACGAGATTTCGCGCACAACCGACATGGATATCGAGACCTTCCGCCAGCGCGCTCACGAGGTCGTCGACTGGATGGCCGACTATCTCGAGTCGGTCGGCGACCGACCTGTCACGCCCGATGTCGAGCCCGACGACATCCGCGAGGCCCTCCCCGAGGCCCCGCCCGAGGAGGGCGAACCCTTCGAGGCGTGGTTCGAGGACTTCCGGGAGACCATCGTCCCGGGCATGACGCACTGGAATCACCCGGACTGGTTTGCCTACTTCCCGGCCAACAACAGTCCCGAATCCATCCTCGCCGAGATGCTGATGGCGACTCTCGGGGCGCAGTGCATGTCGTGGGAGACCTCGCCGGCGGCGACCGAACTCGAGCAGGTCGTCATGGCGTGGCTCCGCCAGATGCTCGATCTGCCCGAGGATTTCACCGGCGTCATCCAGGATACCGCCTCGACCTCGACGCTGGTCGCCCTGCTGACGGCGCGCGACAAGGCCACCGACTGGAAGTGGGCCGAGGAGGGCCGAGTGGATGGATCCGCTCCGTTGACCGTCTACGCTTCCGAAGAAGCCCACTCGTCGATCGACAAGGGGGTTAAACTCGCCGGATACGGCCTCGGCCACCTCCGTCACATTTCAACCGACGACACCTACGCGATGCGTCCCGACCGTCTCCGCGAGGCGATCGAGGCCGATCGGGCCGATGGATACGCCCCGACCTGCGTGGTGGCCCACGTCGGAACGACCTCCTCGACGGCCGTCGATCCCCTGCCCGAGATCGGCCGCATCTGCGAGGAACACGACCTCTGGCTCCATGTCGACGCCGCTTACGCCGGCTCGGCCGCCATCCTCCCCGAGAAGCGTCACATCCTCGACGGGATCGAGTACGCCGACAGCTTCGTCTTCAATCCGCACAAGTGGTTGCTGACGAACTTCGACTGTTCGGCCTACTACGTCCGCGACGTCGAGGCCCTGCTGAAGACGTGTCGCAGCGGCGCGCCCTACCTGGAGACACCCCACGACGACGAGGCGGTCAACTTCCGCAACTGGGGCATTCAGCTCGGGCGCCGATTCCGGGCGCTCAAACTCTGGTTCGTCCTTCGAAGCCGGGGCGTCGAGGGCCTCCGCGAGCTCCTGCGCGATCACCTCTCGATGGCCCATCGGTTCCGCGACTGGGTCGGGGCGCATCCGGACTTCGAGTTGATGGCGCCCGCGCCCTTCGGCCTCGTCTGCTTCCGCTATCATCCCGACGAGCCCGATCTCGACGAGGCACGCCTGGACGAGATCAACGAACGACTTCTGGCCGATCTCAACGCCACTCGCCAGCTCCATCTGACCCAGACTCGCCTGGATGGCGCCTACACGCTCCGCATGTCCATCGGCCAGTGGCAGACGGGTTTGGAGGACGTCGAGCGCGCCTGGGAGCTCATCCGTGAGCACGCTCCCGACGTGTCGTAGGGCGTGATGTCGAGGGGCTTCGGCCTGGAGGCATCCCCGGTCGCGTTGCCCTCGCTCTCTATTCCGTGGGTAAAAAACCACTGTTGAAGGATCGGATCGGCCTGTAGGTCTTCGGCCTACGCATGTTGGGTGGGCACTCCGGAGGAACGCTCGTGACCGGTCGGTGAAACGGCATTTGGGCCGAAACAGGTCGATGTGCGTCCGGTGTATCTCGAGCTCTCGGGGAGATCGAGCGTCCCCGGCTCGAAGGGGATGAATGACAAAGAGCGATACGGAACGCGACGGACGAATGTCGAGAACACGCGAACGGGAAGAGACGCCGCCGCGTCCCGCATCACGATCGTCGTCGCCAGACGACGATGCCCAATACGAATGCCATCAGTCCTCCACTGAACGGAGGGATCGATGGAGAGGTGCTGCATCCCGAACATCCTCCCCGCCCGGAGCGATCGTCGCGGGAGTCGGAGCCGTTCGAGGCGCGCGCATCGGCCCCCATTGAGGAGGCCTCGGCCACGTCGTTCGGAGAGGGGGCTGCCTCGGGGCCGACGTCCGACATACCTGGTGCGACGTCGGTCGAACGGGGCATGTCCGAGCCCGTATCACGCCGGGGGTCGCCGGTGTCTGCGAGGCCGGCATCGGCCGGCCCCGTCCCGGCATCTCCATTCGGAAGGCTCGGCGGAAGATCCGTGATGGAATCGACGGCTCCGTCTCGTCGCCCGCGTTCGTCGCGGACGGCGAGTCGACTTGCATAAACGGTAGTTGCCTCGCCGAATCGCTCCGTCGAGACGGCCGCTCGCGATTTCGACTGCCAGGGCGTATCCCACGTCCCGTTGTAGTCGTAGTCGAAGCGATACTCGAGGGCGTCTCCGTCGGGGTCGGACGACGTCGAGGCGTCCAGCACGAGCCGCCCGTCTTCCTCGTTGAGGTCGAGACGTGCCTCCGGGGCCTCGCCCGCATCGGCTCGGGTTTGCCCCGTGACGGCCCGAAAGATGTTCAACTTGCCGTGGCCCCAGTCGGAGTTGGGAAGAACGCCGAGATCCGGGGAGAGTCCGGTGTCGTCGGCCTGATTGGCGAGTCGCGATTCGATCTGGTCGGGTCCCCACTGGGGATGCTGTTCGGCCAGAAGAGCCGCAGCGGCGGCCACGTGAGGACTCGCCCCGCTGGTGCCGCCGAATCGTCGAAACCAACTGTGGGGGACGCCTCGGCGCGTGTATCGTGGCCCCACGCCAAAGGCGACCAGAGGATCGTCCGGGGCCGCGATGTCGGCCCCGCGCGCTCCATCGATACGAGGGCCGCGACCGGAGTACTTGCGCAATTCCCCGGGCGCACGACCTCGACGCGTCTCGTTTCCGGCGAACGCTGCCACCCCGAAGGCCGCATCGGCCGTCGAGGGAAAGACCATCGTCCCCTCCCCGCGAGTCGGATTGCTCCATCGAATGCCGACGCCCCAGCTCGAGTATCGGTCCGCGATACGGGCGTGGATGTCGTCTCGGGTCTGAACGTCGCTGACACGGATCGTCCATTGCCCCTGAGTGACACGTCCACCTCGATTGCGAAGCACAAACAGGAGGATGTTTGTCCCGCGAGTCGTCTCGTCGGTGCGAACGTACAATCCCATCTCCCCGATGCTCGAGCGTCCCACGTTTTCGGTGAGATCGATGCTCTGGCCGTCGGGCCCGGTCAACTCGAAGGTCGGCATCTGGTCCGACTGCCACTGGAGAGCCCCGTAGGCGATGCGATAGGGATAGGTGCGCCCACGGCGAGTCACTCCCTCGTCGACGACAAAGGTCATCTCGCTGGAGGTGTCGGGCGCGATGGTATGTTCGAGATGCTTCTGAGAGCGATTCAGGTTGCCGAGCGGATTGATCTGCGTCATCGCCTCCCGGTTGCGGGCTCGTTTCAGGGCCGCCTCGAGGTTCGTACTTCCGTCGAGCGGAGCGAATACGATGCGTGTCCACTCGTGGAGCAACACGTCGACGCCGGTTTGGATGGCGTCCTCGACGTATTCGAGCTGCCGGGTGGCATTGCCATTCGAGAGATCGCCGGAATCGGAGGTTCCGGAGTAGGCGTAGCCGACGACGTCTGCGCCGGGCGCCAACCCGATGCGATCGTGAAAGCCGGGATGGCCTCCGACCATGACGCTGGTTGCGCCCGTGCCGTGAAAGCTCCGATCCTCGTCGGTCGGTGGCCCGAGTTCGATGAGATTGTCACCGCGTTCATAAACGGCATCTCCCTGGACGACCCGCTTGAATTTCGAGGTATTCAGTCGCACGAGTCGTTCGTCGGGGTCGAGCTCGCCATCCTCGTCGGCATCGTCGACCACGAACGTCGGCTCCGCGTAAGCCGGGGTGCGCTCGTCGAACGATTCGGGGCCGATGTCGCGTTCACCATTTTGATTGCGATCGACATAGAGCCAGTCCCGGCTCGGCTCCAGAGTCCCGTTACGGTGGCGAATCCCTCCCCGTTCGAACACGGCGGCGTCGAGGACCCGAAGGCGCTCGTTGTCCTCGATCTCCCCATCCTGGTCGAGATCGACTCCGTCGGTCTCGGGATCGAAGACGCCGTCGCCGTCGACATCCTTCCACGCATAGTAACCGCCATCGGCCCGAAACAGCGAGGGATGAAAAATATCGAACCCGCTGTCAATATCGCCCAACAGAACCCCCTCGCCGTCGTAGCCGAGCTCGGGACGCCGTCGCACGCGATCGGCCCCCGTCATGTCGGCGGTTGTTTCGAGCGGAGGGACCATCGAAGGACTCCAGGTGGACTCGACACGCACGAGGCCCGGATAGTCTCGCAAGTCCTCGAATGCCGACCATGGCACGAAGGCCTGATAGATCGGGCCGACGTGGAGGAGGGCACTGTCCCGGCGTTCAAATGTGAGTCCGGACGCTCGCAGGCGAGCCAGATCCCGGTCGTCGAGAGGCTCCTCGAATTTCAATGTGGCCACGGCGCCCGACTCACGCAGGTTCGAGGGGAGAAAATCACTGAGAGCTCCATCGGTCATCGGAGCGTGTCGAGCGAAATCACGGAGCATGCGCATCGTGCCGTCGATGACCCGATGCGAGGACTCGTTTACTTCTCGAGTGGAATCGGAGGGAGATTGGGCCGTGACAGTCGTCGGCACGATCAGCACGACCCCCAGCGCGAGAGAGTATAGACATCGGAGTGTGAGGCTTATCATTCGACGAATCGGACCGTGGGCTCGGAGTATGGTGGTGAGCCTCGTGGCTCACCCGATTCATGTGCATTCAAAAGTCATGCCGAAAGATTCGTAACACCCACATCTGTCGCATCAATTGTCGTTGAGCCGAATGATGCCTTCTCGAAGGACGACTCACGCGCGGCTCATGGCAGTTCCCTTGAAATGTGTTCTCCTCACTGAACCGCCCGCGATAGCATACGCCCCCTGTTCTCGGATCGACGATACACCTGCAGAAAATCCGTCTCCGACTGATTGCCCTCGATGAGTCACTGTTTCAGCGCTGAGAGCGTCACGAGTCGTTCCCCACGAACACCGAGATATACGTCCCCTCGTCTCTCCCTCCGGCACGCCCACGCGTGCCGCCCGCCGCAGACCGGCCAATCGTTCGAGGGGAGACGCCGCACCGCTCGACGCGGCTGAGGCTCCGCAGCGACACTCCTTCCAGACCACCTGACAGCTCGCCGCTCCCCCCCTCGTTGATGATCGTCGGCACGATCGGCGGATTTGTTGCGTCTTCGAGGTTTGATGGATTCCGGTACGGAGGAACAACGGAGGCTGGCATCGGTTCGCTCCGTGCGACTCTTGATGTGTCGCCCCCGGACTCGATACGATGCCCCGTCACTCGCACGAACGTCTCTCTGCACGGATACTGGTGATGTCCAATTTCGATACCACCTTGAAGCAGCTCCATCGACTCGATCCGCCTCGACTTCGAGCAGTCGCACGCCGTCTGGAGGCGTCTCAGCTTCAATCGCTCGTCATCGAATCGGCCCGACGCTCGAACGCCGAAGATCTCGATCTCGTCCGAGAGATCATTGCTTTCCGCGAGGAACCGGGGACATCGGCCCCCGAGCCGGCCCCGCCCGTCGAAGTCGCCTCCTCGCCGAATGCCACACTCCTGTCGTGGCAGATGCTCGAATCCCTTCCGGGGGGCGAAGCAATCACGGCGGGTGCTGACGCGTTCTTCGACATCACCGCTCCCCTTCAGGCTTTCCTCCAGGGGACGGCCATCGATGCGTTTGGCGTTGAGATCGAGGGGGTCGAGGCCTTTCTCGAAGATCACCTCGCCGTGCGCGAGTTCGACTGGGACCTGGTCGTCAATCATCAGCTCAAACAAGACAGACTTCACCTCGAATTCGAGACGGCCGGACTCGGATTGACGTGGTTCAGCCGAGGTCCCCACGTGCGGCGTCGGCCCTATCTCTATCTCATCGGTGGCGGAGGCGTCGAAACGGGCGCCGGAGACGCCCCCGAGACCTCCATTTCGCCCTTTGTGGCTCGATACAACGGGCCCGACGACGAGGTTACCGCCGATAGCTGGACCGATTGGTTTGCCGAGGCCGCTTTCGGTCCCAAACAGCTTCGTGTCGGGGATACGGACTTGTCGCTGTCGTTTTTCCGGTCCGCCGGGGGGCCCGGGTCGGTGGTACGTCAGCTTGTCTCCGACGTCGCTTCCATCGCCGGCGATCTGTCGGCGCCCCCCGAACGGAAGGGATGGGAAGGATGGGCCGTCCAGGTCCGGGCTGACGACGGTCCCCAGTCTCGTACGTTTCAGCTCGGATCCTCGTTTTACAGTTGAATGGACTCTCCAGGTGCCCGCTGGTCTCTCATTCGAGGCGAGCTCAAGCGTGGTCGGGTTCGAGTTCCGGGGCGACCCGTTCGACCAGCGAGCGAATGGCCCGGCGTATGGCGCGCATGGCGGCCGGCACGCTGGCGAGTGAGGCGGCTTCGGTGGTTGGGCGCCAAGGGAGACGCCTCCGAACTCGGGCGTCGATGAGCTGTCGATGGGTGT
>JAQCND010000510.1 GCA_028274765.1 Bradymonadaceae bacterium | reverse complement strand
ACGACGGCATGGGGTCGAGGACGTCACCCGTCTGACGAGCGATCCGGACCTTCTCGACAACCGTCGGCAGCTCGTCCGAAAAACTCTCCTTGGCGCGGTTTTTGTCGGCGAACAGCTCGCCATCTTCACCGACGTAACGGTATCCGACGCGGACGGGTTCGACGAGGACGTCGCCCTCTTCGTCTTCCTCTTCGAGAAAGAGGGCCACGTTGGAGGCGTCGATCCAGTTCTCCTCGTAAACCCGCTCGCCGGGTTCGTCGCGGAACTGATCCGGCTGTTTGTGCTTGACGACGACGTTGCAGTCCTCGACCTTCACCCGATTGTTGTCGCGATCGACCTCCAGGACCTCACCGGTAAACCATTTGTCCTTTCCGGTCGTGATGATGACTTCGTCACCCGTTTTGACGTGCATAACTCAAGTCCCTCGAAATGGAAGTCTGGCTTGACGAGGCTCCTGATGGCGGCGCCGGGAGCAGGTGTCGTCCCGACGACGGCACTCAGAGGACCTCGGCGGCGAGGCTGATGACACGCATGTAGTCTTCGGTGCGGAGCTCGCGCGCCACCGGTCCGAAAATACGTGTCCCGACCGGTTGGCCGTTATCGTCAATCAGCACGACGGCATTGTCGTCGAACCGAATGTAGGTACCGTCCGGGCGCGAGACCTCGCGACGCGTCCGCACGACGACGCCGCGCTCAACATCTCCCTCTTGGACCTGGGAGTTCGGCAGAGCTTTCTGGACCGCAACGATAATTTCGTCGCCGATCGAGGCGTATCGGCGGCGCGTACCGCCGAGTACCTTGACGCACTCAACGATCTTGGCTCCGGAGTTGTCGGCAACGTTCAGTTGAGTTTCTGTTTGAATCATCGTGAACCTCTAACAAATCACAAAGGAACTTGGAGGGAGCGGACAGAGCGCCGCCACTGGAAGAGTCGACTCACGCAGAGGCCGCGATCGATGATACCGGCCTGTGGTGGGGCCGGAGGGACATGATCGGCCCGCGCGGAGTCACCCCGCCACGACGGCCGAGCCGACGGGTGAAGGGGACGGCGCCGCGAACTCGGAGGTCAGACGACCGGCGCTCGGTCGAGCACCTCTCGAACTCGCCATCGCTTGTCCTTCGACAGAGGGCGCGTCTCTTCGACGAGCACCTTGTCGCCGACGCGGACGTCGTTCTCTTCGTCGTGGGCTTTGTAGTGGGTGCGGTCCCGCACGTACTTCTTGTAAAGCGGGTGCATAAACTGCCGCGTCACCGCGATGACCGCGGTCTTGTCCATGTCCGTGCTGACGACGAAACCGGTGCGTGTCTTCCGCCGCTGCTGCTCGGGCTGCGACCGCTCGTCGGCCTGATTGGGTTGCGTATCCGTAGCCATGATGTGCGCTCGAATCGAATCGGATTACTGTGATTGGTCATCGTATGCGATGCCGTCGACCCCCGCTCGTCTCATCGAGCCGGCGCCCCGCCCCTGGAGGCGATCGCCCCCTGTCCCTCCCCGGTATTCAGGAATTTTCCTACTCGTTTTCTTCGAGTTCGCGCTCGCGAAGAATCGTCTTGACACGAGCGATGTCTCGGCGCGTCTTTTTCAGCTCCGACGTCTCCTGGAGTTGGCCCGTGTGATGCTGCATCTTGAGGTTGAACAGCTCGTCGTTGAGCTGATCCTCGAGCTTCCGGAGCTGATCGTCGCTTCTGTCGCGGAGTTCGTCCGGATTCATAGCATGTCACCTCTCTCGGCGAATTTGGTCTTGATCGGAAGCTTGTGGGCGGCCAGTCGAAAACCTTCGCGGGCCGTCTCCTCGTCGACCCCATCCATTTCGAAGAGGATGCGGCCGGGCTGGACCTTGGCGACCCACTCTTCGGGAGCGCCCTTGCCCTTGCCCATGCGGACTTCGGCCGGCTTCTTGCAGATCGGCTTGTCCGGAAAAATCCGAATCCAGACTTTGCCCTCGCGCAGGATGAACTGGTTGATCGCAATGCGGGCGGCCTCGATCTGTCGAGCCGTGATGCGCTCCGGTTCGAGCGCCAGGAGCCCGTATTGGCCGAAGGCGATTTCGGTTCCGCTAGTCGCCTTCCCCGTGAGTCGCCCCTTCTGTTGCTTGCGCCACTTGACGCGCTTGGGTTGCATCATAGGTAACCTCCTCGTTAAAACCGTCTATACGGGTGACGAACCGGCGCTCGTCCGGAGTTTCGACGGACATTATGCTCTCCGCCATCGAGGACGGAGGTGCCGCCGAAGACAGGCTCAGTATCGAGCCTCGGCCTCCAGGACCTCGCCTTTGAAGATCCAGACCTTGACGCCGATGACGCCGTAGGTCGTCTTGGCTTCTTCGAAGCCGTAATCGATGTCGGCCCGGAGCGTATGGAGTGGCACTCGCCCCTCCATGTACCACTCGCGTCGGCTCATCTCGGCGCCGCCGAGCCGACCCGAACAGTTGACGCGAATGCCCTGCGCGCCAAACTTCATGGCCGTCTGAACCGACTTTTTCATGGCACGCCGGAAGCTGACGCGGCGCTCGAGCTGAGTGGCAATGTTATCGGCCACCAGCGCGGCGTCGAGCTCGGCCGTCCGAACCTCTTGGACGTTCAAGAAGATCTCCTTGTCGGTGATCTGCTTGAGTTGTCCTTTGAGCTTTTCGATGCCCTTCCCGCGCTTGCCGATCACGATCCCCGGCTTGGCCGTGTAGATCGTAATCTTGACTTTCTTGGCCATGCGCTCGATCTCGATCCGGCTGATGCCGGTGTGGCCGACCTTGTCGCGCAGGAATCGTTTGATCTCGAGATCCTCGTGGAGCCATTCGGCATATTCGTCGCCTTCGGCATACCACTTCGATGTCCAATCTCGGATGATCCCGAGCCGAAATCCGGTGGGGTGTACTTTCTGGCCCAAAACAACCTCCTCAGTCTCTCGCTTCGGGCTCGAGCGTGACGTGAATGTGACTCGTCTTTTTTTGAATCGTCGTCGAACGCCCCATGGCACGCGGCTGGAAGCGCTTCATCGTCGGCCCTTCGTTGACGTATGCTTCGGCCACCGTCAAGTCCTCGACTTCCCAGTCGAGGTCATCGTCCTCCTGGACGTTGGCCAGCGCCGACTCCAACACGTCCATGATGATCGGAGCAGCCTTCTTCCGCGTAAATTCGAGCGTGTTCAGTGCATCGTAGATGTGCTCGTCGCGGATCAGGTTGATCACCATGCGAGCTTTGCGCGGCGTCATGCGAACGTGGCGCGCCGCCGCCGTGTTGGCGTTCGTCTCCAAATCGTGTTCAGATGTCTGTTGTGTCATCGTCTATCCTTGCTGAAAGTGGCCCAAAGACGGAGACGTCCCAACACGGACTCCGGCTCGGCATCCACTCGGCTGTCTCGAGTCTCGATGTTCGATGTGACCGCGCTCGCTCGAGCGGGGAGACGACTGGGTCGTCCGCGAGCGCCCCGGTATCGGGGGGGCGCATCAGTGCTTCCGAACGCGCGTCGTCTGCTGCTTGGAGTGCTTGTAGAAGGTCCGGGTCGGCGCAAACTCGCCGAGCTTGTGACCCACCATGTTTTCGGTCACGTAAATCGGCACGAACTTCCGGCCGTTGTGGACCGCAAACGTCAGCCCCACGAATTCGGGGATGATCAACGAACGGCGGCTCCATGTTTTGATGGCCTTGCGATCGTCTTGTCGCTTCGCGCGACGGGCCTTCTTGAGAAGGCTATCTTCGACGTACGGTCCTTTTTTGACGGAACGCGGCACGACTGTCTCCCGTGTTTGACGTTCGAGATTGTCTCAAACCAGGGACCGTCGAGCGGTCCCTCGAGCATCGAAATCGAGGAGGCGCCGGATACGAACCGACGCCTCGTCTGAATTATTCGCTCTCGTCGCGGTGCTTCTCGATAAACCGCTCGGTGCGTTTGTTGTGACGGGTCTTGCCGCCTTTGGTGGGCTGTCCCCAGGGCGTCACCGGATGGCGTCCACTGGCCTTGGCCCCCTCACCGCCGCCGTGCGGGTGATCGATCGGATTCATCGCGACCCCACGAGTCTCGGGACGGTTGCCGAGCCAGCGATTGCGGCCAGCTTTTCCGAGCGAGATGTTTTCGTGTTCGGGGTTCGAGACGGCGCCGACGGTGGCGCGACATTCCAGCTCGACGCGGCGGTGTTCGCCGGAGGGAAGCTTCACCAGACCCCATTTGGATTCTTTGGCGACCAGCTGTGCCCAGCATCCGGCCGAGCGGGCCATTTGCCCGCCTTTGCCCGGTGCCATCTCGACGCAGTGAACCACCGTTCCCACCGGCATGTGCTTGAGACGCTTGGCATTGCCCGGCCTGATGTCGGCGTCGGCTGCGGAGACGACCTCGTCGCCGACCTCGATCTCCTGAGGGGCGATGATGTAGCGCTTCTCGCCATCTTCATAGTTCAGAAGCGCGATGTACGCCGATCGATTGGGATCGTACTCGATCTCGGCGACGCGCGCCGGCACTCCCGACTTGTCGCGCTTGAAATCGATGTGGCGATAGTGCCGCTTGTGGCCACCACCTTTGTGGCGGACCGTCATGCGGCCGGTGTTGTTGCGGCCGCCGGTCGAATGAAGGGCCTCCGTGAGGTTCTCTTCGGGCCCTTCCCGGGTGATTTGCTCCTGGTCTTCGAGACGGGTGAAGCGCCTCCCCGGCGACGACGGCTTGTACTGTTTGGTACCCATGATTGCTCTCCTCTCAGTGGAGGCTCCGTCGGCGCCCTGCGTCTACCCTTGTTGTCGCAAACAGGGTGGGACGTCGACGAGGCCCTCGAATGGTCGCTGTCTCGATAGCCCACAACGGTCGTCTAGACCATGCCGGCCTCGGCGCCGGCGCGATCCAGCGCATAAAAGTCGATGTAATCGTCTTCGTGCAGCGTCACATAGGCCTTCTTGTAAGCCTGCGTGTGCCCGATGTAGCGCCCCACGCGCCGGGGCTGACTGGGCATGTTGCACGTATTGACCTTCTCGACGTCGACGTCGAACAGCTCTTCGACGGCCGCCCGAATCTGAGGCTTGGTCGCATTGTCGGCGACCTTGAAGGTGACCTTGTTCTGCTGCTCGAGCATCTGGACCGTCTTCTCGGTCATGATCGGCTCGAGGATGGTTTCGTACGGATTGCTCATGGTTCGAGTCCCTCCTGAATCTGCTCGATCGCCTCGCGGCTGACGACCAAAGCATCATATTGGAGAATGTCTTCGACGTTCAGGCCCTCGGCCGCGAGGTATTTAACGTCTGGAAGGTTGCGAACCGACAGACGGAGCTCGCGATTGTGCTGAACGTCCCCCGATTCCTCGTCGCGCTCGGTGGTATCGACCACGAGGGCGTTCGAGACTTCGAGGCGCTCGAGCATCTCGACGGCCCGCTTGGTTTTGATCTCCGGGAGATCGAAATCCTCGACGATGTAGAGCGTACCTTCGCGGGCCCGGCCGGTCAGAGCGGCCCGAAGCGCCGCGCGGCGCTTCTTCTTGGAGATCTGATAATCGTAGTTGCGCGGGCTCGGCCCGTGCGAGACGCCTCCCCCAACCCAGATCGGCGAGCGGATACTTCCGTGTCGGGCGCGTCCCGTGCCCTTCTGGGCCCAGGGCTTGCGTCCGCCTCCGCTGACCTCGGATCGACTCTTGGCTTTGTGCGTCCCCTGGTGGCGCTTGGCGCGCTGCCAGTTGACAACCTCCCAGAAGAGGTGCTCACGGACCTCGGCATCGAAGACGTCATCGCTCAGAGCGAGCGCGTCCGTCGCCTCGGCGTCCTGAATGTCGACTACATCGATATCCATGGTGAACTCCTGCGCGTCTGCTGCGTTCGGAGTCGAAGGGGGCGGCCGATTCCATTGAAACGGACCGCTCTCCTCGACGAGTGGCTCGAAATCTTTCGGAGTCGACCGCCGCGGGTCACCCCTGATACTGAAAGGGTGTACCCCGAAGTCGGCCGATCAAAGCGGGTGACCTCGGATCTCGATCAGCTCTTGATCTCGACGTTGACGCCAGCCGCCAGATCCAGGCGCATCAGCGCGTCGAGCGTCTGCTGGCTCGGATCGTGGATGTCGAGCAGGCGCTTGTGAGTGCGCATCTCGAACTGCTCGCGCGACTTTTTGTCTTTGAACGGTGATTTCAACACCGTCCAGCGACTGACCTGAGTCGGAAGCGGCACGGGCCCCGCTACTCGAGCCCCCGTTCGCTTGGCGGTCTCGACGATTTCGCGAGCCGAGGAGTCGAGCAGCTTGTGATCGTACGCCTTGAGTTTGATGCGAATCTTTTCGTTGGTCATTTCACACCTCGAGTCGCAGACCGCTTACGAACCGACACTCCGGTCGATGAGCAGCCTCGAATCGCAATTGTCGCTTGAGAATACCTCGAACGAGCGGCTCCACTCGGGGGAACCGTCCGATGCGGAACGGGGCGGCTGTCAGTGAAGCGATCTCTCTGAAAGCGGCAATCGACACAACGCGCCTCGGAGAGGCCGCTCAACTTGCGTCCGACAACCGAAACGTACCGCGTCCCGCAAACACGCCACCGGGCTTTGTCAGCCAGGAGGCCGCGAGCTTGCGGCACGCGGCACACTCGAAACGGCGGCCGCGCCGTTATTGAGCGCGACCGCCATGTCTATGATGAGCATGCCGGTGTCGTCAAGACCCGAATGCACAGTCGTATTACTCGATAATCTCGGTGATGACGCCGGCACCGACGGTGTTGCCACCCTCGCGAATCGCGAATCGAAGCTCCTCTTCCATCGCAATCGGCGTGATCAGCTCCGCCGTAAACGTCACGTTGTCGCCGGGCATCACCATCTCGGTGTTGTCCTCGAGCTCGGTGACTTCGCCGGTGACGTCGGTCGTCCGGAAGTAAAACTGCGGACGATACCCCGTAAAGAACGGCGTGTGACGGCCGCCCTCGTCTTTCTCCAGGACGTAGACCTCGGCTTCGAACTTCGTGTGCGGCGTGATCGTCCCCGGCACTGCCAGCACCTGCCCGCGCTCGACATCTTCCTTTTCGATGCCCCGCAGCAGACAGCCGACGTTGTCGCCGGCCTGGCCGTAGTCGAGGTCCTTGTTGAACATCTCGACCGAGGTGACGACCGTCTCCATCGGCTCCCCCTGGAGGCCGATGATCTCGACGTCGGTTCCCGGATCGATGCGACCGCGCTCGATACGCCCGGTCACGACCGTGCCGCGACCTTCGATCGAGAAGATGTCCTCGATCGGCATCAAAAACGGCTGGTCGACGTCGCGCTCCGGCTCCGGGATGTGGCTGTCGATCGCGTCGACGAGATCCATGATCGCCTCGTCCGCCCGCGGCCCCTTGTCGCCTTCGAGGGCCTTGAGGGCCGATCCGGTGACGATCGGCGTCTCCATGCCCGGGAAGTCGTACTCGCCGAGCAACTCGCGGACCTCCATCTCGACGAGCTCGATCAGCTCGTCGTCCTCCATCATGTCCGCCTTGTTCAAAAACACCACGATCGCCGGCACGCCGACCTGGCGAGCCAGCAGGATGTGCTCGCGGGTCTGGGGCATCGGCCCGTCGGCGGCACTGACCACCAGGATCGCCCCGTCCATCTGGGCAGCTCCGGTGATCATGTTTTTGACGTAGTCGGCGTGGCCCGGGCAGTCGACGTGAGCGTAGTGACGCTCGGGGGTCTCGTATTCGACGTGGGCCGTCGAGATCGTGATGCCGCGCTCCTTTTCCTCGGGCGCATTATCGATCTCTTCGAAATCCTCGCTCGTCGCCAGTCCCCGCTCCGAGAGGACGCGTGTCATCGCGGCCGTCAGGGTAGTCTTGCCGTGGTCGACATGTCCGATCGTTCCAATGTTGATGTGTGGCTTTGTCCGCTCGAACTTGTCTGTGGCCATG
>JAQCND010000495.1 GCA_028274765.1 Bradymonadaceae bacterium | reverse complement strand
AACCGGGTTGCTCGATGAGCCAAGCCGGCAAGGATGCCGGCGCTCCGAGGGATGGGCATGGCCTCATGATTCATCACTTCTCCTGAGCCCGCATGGCGAGCCGGAATCCGTAGGCGTATTCAACCAGACGTTGCCATCCACGTCCGAGGACCTGCCAGCCGGGAGGCCCGTTCGAGGAGATGTGTCCGCCCAAACTGGCGACGCCTTGCATGACGTCCTCGACCGTCGGTTGTTCGTCGGGAACGTCGTCGGGCTTTTCGCTCTGGAGGACCGTCAGTTGGACGGGCGTGACGGCGACCCGAGCCGGAAGGTCGTCCCCCTGCCGACTCAGGTATCTGAGCACCAGAAGCTGATGCGCCACGATCGCCGAGGGCGCCAACGCAGCCAGAAGCGTCTTGGCGCTTCGATGTTGTAAGGAGGTGTACTCCGTGCCGGTTTTGATGGCTTTGTAGTACTCCTCGGTGGTCCACCGCGCTCGGTAGTGGTCGACGATCGTCCAGACGTCCTCGGAGGCGTCGATCGGTTCGGTCGTCACCAGCAGCCAGTGGACGGGCTCCTCACCAGCCGGGGGATTGGCTTCGAGGACTTCGACGACGTGGACGTCCAGGCGATCGGCCGCGGCGTCAGCCTCGATCGAATCGGGACGTTGCAGCGCGACCTCGGCGGCTCGGACCTTCAGCATCGCCTCTCGGGCCCGTCGCACCGGATGGGCGCCTTCGGCTTGTTCCCCCGAGCGCGGGGACAGCTCGACCGTGCGACGACTCATCCAGGGCTGCTCGGCGAGCACATCCGTCAGGGGCTCGTGGTCGCGTCGAAGCTCGCCGACCGAGACTCGCCGGTCCGAGTGGGTCATCCGCACGATCGAGTCGTAGCCACAGACATCCATCGCAAACAGAAGCTGATAGTCGCCGGCCTCCTGGTCCATGACGTGGATGACGTGATCGACGTCCTGGAGTCGACCGTCGGCGTGTTCGACGTCCTCCATATTCGATTCAGGCAGCTCCGTCTGGATGAGACTACATGACGGCGGGGCTGAAAACCCTCCTCCGGGAGGGCGAGTGGAATCTGTGTATGACCATGAGAGTCTTCCCCCCATCGCATCTTTTCCTCAAATGTCGTCGAGGGCTCGGAAGTGTGTGTAGGTCAAGACCTGCGAGGCGCAGGACGGGTACTTTATACCTCGGAGGGAAATAGTGGGAAGGGCGCATCGCGTGCTTCGATCTCCGGGCTCGCGCTCGGAGCTAAATGCTGCCGCTCCCTTCGGGAACTCGGAGGAAGTCCCCACGTCGTAGGGACATCCACTGAGGCGAACATGGATGCCCATTCGATGAAACTGCGTCTGCCGTGTCGCCGCGGATGGGGGGGGGACGTCGGGCGACGACGCTCGAGACGCAATCGTGTGACATGACGTGTGCCGTCGGACGACACACGCAAAAGGCAAGTGTGAGATTCCAAGGGATATCAATGCCGAAGGCGGGACTCGAACCCGCACGGGCCGCGAAGCCCATCGGATTTTGAATCCGACGCGTCTGCCAATTCCGCCACTCCGGCTGGAGCGCCCGCGTAAACTAAGCGATGGATGCGGGTCGATCAAGAGTCTCTTTGGCAGACGACAGGGCGATCGCATTGGGGTCCGCTCGGATACCGCGGGATACGCCGTGGCACGACGCTTGCGGTCGGCCGACTCGATGATCGGCTGGCGAGGTCACCGGCGCTCCCAACCCCACGTCGTCGAGATCTCACGGACCTGAGTCACCCCCATCGCATTCGAGTTCGATTCGGCGTTCGCATCCGCCAACCCTCTCGATGTCCGGGTGCGCTTCGACGGATAGAGCCCCTCGATTGCGAGGGGCTTTTCCGTTCCAGGCCAGCTGGGAGCCGGCGCTCCATGGGGCGTCTCCCCCGACCTCCCTTCGAGGCCCTTCTGGAGCGCCTTGATACGTCTTCGACGTGAGCAACTTGCTGGCACGTCGACGAACACCCCCTCGGAGTCAGGGGAGAGCGTCGACCGAAAGGAAAGAGACGTTCACATGCGATCGCCCTCGGCAGACGACAGAGCAATCGCATTGGAGAAGAATCCAGTGCTCCGACGCTTCCGGCTCGACCGTTCCAGGCTGGCGGCTACGCCGGCTCATGTCTGCGGTCGTTCCATCCCGGTGCGATCGCTCTGCGAAAACCCGCGGCCGAGGTTTTGAAACGCGGTCTTGTACGTGTACGATCGTAGTTTGCCAGATAAGAGTCTCCACACATGTCGCGTCGACCTCGGGGTCTGGACATGGGCATGTTTGGCCGATTCACCGTCTCTCTGTCGATGCTAACCATCCTGTTTGGATTCGCGCCGTCGGCGGCGGCGCAGACGGGGCCCGAGCGGACGACGACCTCTTCGCCATCTCCGGTCACCTGGAAGGACGAATGGCATACGTTCGACTGGGTCGACGCCTCCATCACGGCCATCGGCGCCGGGACGCAGCTCGGACTCGAGTTCGTCCATCCCGAAACGCGCTGGCGAGGCCCCCTCTGGTTCGATGAGAGCGTGCAGGAGCGTCTCGCCGCTTCGTCCCCCGAAGCCCGACAACGCCGGGGGCGTGCCTCCGACGTGACGCTGGGGGTTAGTCTGCTCCATGCCACCGCCCTCGATCCCTTGATAGCGCGAAGCCTCCACGGCGACGATCGGGTCGGATTCCAGATGGCGGGGGTCGCCCTCGAGTCGATGGCCCTCACCGGAGCACTGACCTCGATCGTCAAAGTGTCGGTGGCGCGCTCTCGGCCGCCTCCACCTCGCTGTCGCCACCGACCCACGGCCTCCGGTTGCCCGGAGCGCGAGAACCGGAGCTTCTTCAGCGGTCACACGTCGCTGGCCTTCGCCGGATTCTCGACCTTTGCCGTCCTCCACGCCCGGATCCCCATCTACGGCGCTCCCTGGGATGGGCTCGCCACCGGGGCCTACGGTGCCATGGCCCTCTCGACGGGATTGTTGCGGATCGCCGCTCATCAGCATTACGCCACCGACGTGATCGTCGGTGCGCTGGTGGGCTCGGCGATCGGCGTTACGGTACCACTGCTCTACATGCGGGAGAACCGTGCTTCGCCGAACACTCATTCGGCCGAGTCGATCGAAATGGCGATTCGACCTGGGATGGGGGGCAGCGGACGGCCGAGAGGCATCCTGTCGATTCGATGGTGAGACGATCTCCGACTTCGAGCCATTCGGAGCAGAGCACCTGCATGACAGGTAACACAGTGGCGATGACGCTTCGACGACCTCGTCGATCCGTCGCCTCGCTCCTTTCTCGAAGAGGGGGACTGACGCGACGTGCCAGCCGGGATGCTCGTGTGACAGACACATGTCTAGAAATGTTTCGGAGAATCATCGAACCTATCTGGAGACGGCGTCCCCGGAGCACCTCGATGCGTTGCAAAAGTAGGTGCCTCCGCCGGCTGATATCCGCGATGGGTCCATCCTCGTGCGGGCATCCGGCGACTCGAAGCTCGTTCGCGTGTGCTGGGGAATAATACACCGGTGGTCGTAGTTCCGATGTACCGAAACTAGTTGAACATTGAACTAACATTGCGAGGCACACCATGACAGACGATGTCGTATTGAAGACGCTGCCCCTCGAGACGCCGTGGCAGACGCTTGCTCCCTTCTTGTTTTGCATGCATCACGAGGATGACTATCCTTCGGGCAACGCAAAGATGGGGCCCGACCCGTCGCAGCTCGAGGGGCGACGCATCGGCAACGACTTTTCGGGACGGGATGGCTGGAGCATGTACCACGGCGAGACGGTGCCGGGTTTTCCGAGACATCCGCACCGGGGGTTCGAGACCATCACGCTCGCGAGGAGTGGCTACATCGACCACTCCGACTCGCTCGGGGCCAGGGCGAGATTCGGGCGCGGAGACGTTCAGTGGATGACGGCCGGACAGGGGGTCGTCCACTCGGAGATGTTTCCGATGGTTGACCGCGACCAGTCCAATCCGACGGAGCTCTTCCAGATCTGGCTCAACCTTCCCCGCGAAGCCAAGCAGAAGGAGCCGTACTTTACGATGTTCTGGCGCGACGAGATTCCGCGCCAGACGACGACCGACGAAGGCGGGCGCGAAACGACGCTGACGGTGATCGCCGGAGCGGTCGAGGGGCTCGAACCGAAGGCTCCTCCCCCGACCTCCTGGGCATCGCGCGACGATTCGGAGGTCGCTGTCTGGACACTCGAGATGGAACCGGGCGCCGAATGGACGTTGCCCGCCGCCGACGAAGGGATCAACCGCATGATCTACGCCTTCGAGGGGGAGACGGCATCGGTCGGAGGCCGGGAGACGGTGCCGGGCCACGGGCTCGAGCTCCGCCCCGACGTCCCCTGCTCGATCGTCAACGGTGACGAGCCGGCGGAGTTTCTCATCTTGCAGGGGCGTCCCATCGACGAGCCCGTCGTCAAACAGGGGCCCTTCGTGATGAATCACGAGGGAGAGATCAAAGAGACGATGATCGAGTATCAGCGCACCCAGTTTGGAGGCTGGCCCTGGGACGAGGACGAGCTGGTTCATCCGCGAGATGCAGGTCGGTTTGCCCGCCGTCCCGACGGTCGCGAGGAGCGACCGGAATGAAAAACTCCGGGGCAACGTGGGGGCGTCTCGAGAGAGTGATACGAGCACAGGTGTGTTCGAGGCGTAGCCCAAGGCCCGGGTGAGACGCTACGCTCGCACTCGACGTGAGTCACGTCTGCCCGGATGGGGGGCCATCATCAGCCGTGGGTCCATCTCTGAGTGAATGGGTCGCCTCACTCCTCCCGGAATCGCGTCATCCGGCGGCGTGCCCGCGAGAGCGCTCACGTCACAGACGTACAGAGGCGCGCCAGGCGACGTGACGCCGTGACGAGTCACTCACGGGTCGCGATTGTACTCGCCCGGACGGGGGGGGGTTCAAATTGGAGACCTCGTGTTGATACTCGTAGCGTGTCGTCGTAGTTTGAGACAAACTGCCCCATCGGATAAATCGCAGAAACGACGACCGTCGAGATTTTGGATTCGTGACGACTGAATATCATCTCAGAGAGGTCAAACGATGAGTAATGCAACGCGCGTTCGCTCGGCAACCATCGGCTATCCGCGCATCGGCCGCAACCGCGAACTCAAGGATGCGCTCGAAGACTTCTGGTCCGACGACATCGACAAACGAAAGTTGCAAGACCGCTGTCGAGAACTCCGACATCAGCGCTGGACGAATCAGGACGAGGCGGGGATCGACGTGATCCCCTCGAACGACTTCTCGCTGTACGACCACGTGCTCGACACGGCCTGTATGGTCGGGGCCGTGCCCGAGCGATACGGCTCGATCGATGACGGCGTCTCGCTGGAGACGTACTTTGCGATGGCCCGAGGAAGCTCCGGAGACGACGGGGTCGAAGCCCTCGAGATGACCAAGTGGTTCGACACCAATTACCACTACATCGTCCCTGAGCTCGATCCGGATCAGAGCTTCGAGTACGTCTCCGACAAGGTGCGGCGCGAGTTCGAGGAAGCCCGTGATGCCGGTATCGAGACCCGTCCCACGTTGCTCGGACCGGTCTCGTTCCTCCAGCTCGCCAAGCCCGCGCCGGGCACGGAGTTTGCGACGCTCGATCTCGTCGACGATCTCGTCGATGTCTACGAAGATGTGCTGGCCGATCTCGAGGAGGCGGGCGCCGAGTCCGTTCAGCTCGAGGAGCCCTGTCTGGTGCTCGATCAGAGCGACGAGGCTCGCGAAGTCTACCGGACGGCCTACGAGACGCTCGGGACCTCGACCGAGCTGACGACGACGCTGACGACCTACTTCGGAGAGCTGCGCGAGAACCTGGAGTTGGCGCTCGATCTACCGGTCGACGGACTCCATCTCGATCTCACGCGAGGCGACGAACTCGAGGAGGCCGTCGAGCATCTCGGCGACGGTCAGCACCTGTCGCTCGGCCTCGTCGACAGTCGCAACGTCTGGCGTGCCGATCTCTCGGCGCTGTATCAACGGCTCGAGAGTGCCACTGATGTGCTCGGGGACGATCGCGTCGACGTGGCGACCTCGAGTTCGCTGATGTACGTGCCGATCGACGTCGAGCGCGAGGACGAACTCGACGACGAGGTTCGCTCGTGGCTGGCCTTCGCGGAGCAAAAACTCGACGAGCTCGACGCGCTGGCGACGGCCGCCAACGAGGGCCCATCCGAAGCACGGGACGCCTTCGACCGAGCCACGTCGGCGCGCGAAAGCCGGCAACAATCCCGTCGCGTGATCAATGACGACGTCCGCGAACGTCTCGATGAGCTCGACGACGAGATGGCTGAGCGCGACAGCGACTTCGCGACGCGCCGCCCCAAGCAGGCCGATCAGCTCGATCTCCCGACCTTTCCGACGACGGTCATCGGATCGTTTCCGCAGCGCTCCGAGGTGCGTTCGAAGCGAGCCGCCTACAAGCGCGGCGATATCGATCGCGACGAGTACGAATCATTCATCGCCTCGGAGATCGACCGCACGCTCGAGGCCCAGGAGGAGATGGGACTCGACATGTTGGTTCACGGCGAGAGCGAGCGAAGCGACATGGTCGAATACTTCGGCCAGCAGCTCTCCGGCTTCGCCTTCACCAACAAGGGCTGGGTGCAGAGTTATGGCTCGCGTTGTGTGCGACCGCCGATCATCTACGGCGACGTCGAGCGCGACGAGCCGATGACGGTCGACTGGGTCACCTACGCCGACGAGCAGACCGATCGTCCCGTCAAGGGCATCCTGACCGGCCCGATCACGATGCTCCAGTGGTCGTTCGTCCGCGACGACCAGCCCCGCGCCCAGACGGCCCGTCAGTTGGCGCTGGCGATACGCGACGAGGTCGCCGACCTCGAAGAAGCCGGCATCCCCGCCATTCAGGTCGATGAACCGGCGATCCGCGAGGGCCTGCCGCTCCGCGAGTCGGACTGGGACGACTATCTGGACTGGGCGGTCGAGTCGTTCAAGTTGACGACGGCGGTCGTCGACGACGAGACCCAAGTTCAGACGCACATGTGTTATTCGGACTTCGCCGACATCATCGAGTCGGTCGCCGCGCTCGATGCCGACGCCCTCTTTATCGAGGCCTCCCGCTCCGACATGGAGCTGTTGCAGGTCTTCGAGGAGTTCGAGTACCCCAACGACATCGGCCCCGGCGTCTACGATATTCACTCGCCGCGCGTGCCTTCGGCCGGCAACATGTTCGAGCTTCTCGAAAAAGCGAGCGACGTCGTCGAGCGCGAGAAACTCTGGGTCGTCCCGGACTGCGGACTCAAGACCCGCAACTGGGACGAAGTCAAACCGAGTCTCTCCCGCATGGTCGAGGCGGCCGAGCGACTGCGAGAGGAATACACCTGACTCCATCTCTCTCTTCCCTCGGAGGCCTGCGAGCCTCCGAGGGATGGATCCATCCCGGGGCATGGCTCTCTCTCATGCCCCACGTGTCCTGTCCTCCCATGGACCACCGCTCTTCCTCGAGTGGAACGCCTGCTCCTCACGAACGCCGCAGAAATGAAGACGGTCTCCTCGCGGTCGAGTGCGGCCGCGCGGGCTGTGATTGTATACGGTTACTCTCCCGACTATCGAGTGAAATAACACTGGCCGGCCACGTTTGTTACATCAAGTAGCCCATCCGGACGACACAAACAGCAACGGCACGGCTCTCGTCACCTCACAAGTGGTGGGGGACTCGTCTCGAGCTCGACGTCCCCGGAGCGGCGATGACGCATGCGCTTGTGACAATCCTAATTTTAGCTACAGGAGTCGTACAATGTCTCGCACCAAATGGTCGGTTCTCGCGGTTGGATGTTCGCTGCTATTCGTACTCGGAGGGGCGTCGACGGCCCTGGCGGGGTCGCCCG
>JAQCND010000486.1 GCA_028274765.1 Bradymonadaceae bacterium | reverse complement strand
GACGTCTTTTGGCCGAGCTTCGGCCATCTCTCGGTGGCCAGCCGTGCTCATCGCCCCGGACCGGACGACTTCCTGTCGACGCATACCCCGGAGATCATTCCCATGTGGGCCGAGGGACCGGGAGCTCGACGGATGACCGCAGCCAGCGACAACGCTGAAGTCGGACGCCACCTGAAAGAGCTCGTTCGCGAGGAATCGACCGCAACCGACGGCACGTCGTCCGAATCGAATCGAGACTCGGGCGCACCTCGCAACGTCGTGCTCCTGGTCGGCGAGGGGGCGGGATTCGATGCCTGGACGGCCGCGTATTACGCCGACGGTTCGCTGAACGCGCGGACCCTCGAACACCGGGGGCTCGTCGCCACGCATGGAGCCCGTTCACTCGTCCCCGACGAGGCGGCCTCTGGCACCGCGCTGGCGGTCGGCACCCGGACGATGGATGGCATGATGGGAATGGTCCCCGACGACGACGGGCATGCCTCACGTCGGACCGTTCTCGAGCGTGCCGAATCACGGGGGTTGAACACGGGACTCGTGACCGACGGCTCGTTGTTCAATCCCACGCTGGCCGCGATGTACGCTCACGGTCGGACCGACATCTCGGGAGGGGAGGCTTCAGCTCCAAACCAAGCCTCGTCGCGCGGGGATCGAGCAGAGGCCTTCGTCGAACTCGCGTCGCGCCTCGAGGGAGCAGATGGCGTGGATGTCGCCTACGGAGAGGCCGAGGAGCTCGACGGGCCCCTGCGCGAGCGTCTCTCCTCACAGGGGGTGACATTCGCGGAGGGCCAACCAGATGCCGCTCCCGAGGGTCGGCATCTGGTCGACGTCTCGGGTGACTCCCCGACGCTCGCCGCACGGACACGCGCCGCCCTCCAACACCTCTCGAGCCGCGACCGAGGATTCTTTCTGGTCGTCGAGAGCGAGGACATTGGAGAAGCGCAACAGGCCCTCGCACGAGACGAGCAGCTCGTCGACGAGGTGCGAGCCTTCGACGAGGCCGCGGGCGTCGCCCGGGACTTCGCTCAACGTCACGATGACACGCTGGTCATCACGACCGCCGATCGCGATTACTCGCTGTCGACGCTCGATGACCATTACGGTTTCACGGACGGCATCTGCGATGCCGCCGAGCGATGTGGCGGGGAGACCCAGATGACCGAGATATCGGTGGCAGTCGACGAGATCGAAGATGGTGACGGTTTGAGCGATACGACTTTACAGGGCGAATACGCCCCCCCGACACTCTTCTTGCAGTACACGTGGCTGATCCAGGCGGCCGACCAGCGCGGAGATGTTCGAGATACTCCGACCGCCAACTTCGTCCCTCTCTTTGCCGAAGGCCCCTGGTCGGAACGTCTGGAGGGGTTTGTCGGTCAGCCCCGGATCGGCCAATTGCTCGAAAAGTGGGGACGTTCGGCCGGGCGCCCAGAATAGTACGACGGAGGTGACATGGGAACTCGCAATACGGTGCGCGACCTCGAGACGCTCTACCGAGAGGAGACGCCCATTACGATGGCGACGTGCTACGACTACACGTTTGCCCGGCTCGCCGACGAAGCGGGCCTCGACGCCGTTCTGATCGGCGACAGTTTGGGCAACGTCATCCAGGGCCGCGAGACGACCCTTCCGGTCACACTCGACGAGATCATCTACCACACCCGACCGGTGGTGCGCGGCAGCGACTCGGTCCACGTCATCGCGGACATGCCCTTCATGAGCTATCAGGCCGACCCGGCCGAGGGTGTGCGCAACGCCGGTCGCATGCTCAAAGAGGGAGGCGCCCAGGCCGTCAAAATCGAAGGGGGACGGCGCGAAGCCGAGACGATCGAGCGCATGGTCGGCGCCGGAATTCCCGTCGTCGGGCATCTCGGCTTGACCCCTCAGTCGGTCCACAAGTTCGGTGGCTACAGCGTCCAGGGTCGAGAAAGCGAGACGCGCGACGAAATGATCGAGGATGCACGCGCCCTGGAGGACGCCGGAATCTATGCGCTGGTTCTGGAGATGGTGCCGGCCCCGCTCGCCACCGAGATCAGCGAAGAAGTTGACGTCCCGACCATTGGGATCGGAGCCGGTGACCAGACCGACGGCCAGGTGCTGGTCCTCTACGACCTGCTGGGGCTGGATACGCGCTTCGAGCCCAAATTCCTGAAGCGCTACGCTCACCTCGAGGAGACGGTGACCGACGCCCTGCGCCGCTACTGTGAAGAGGTGCGCAACGGCGATTTTCCGCGCGACGAGCATGCATTCGAGTGACTTGCTTTCGGCGACGAGAGGCCACGATGGAGGTCCATCGAGATATCGATTCGTTTCGGCAGGCGCGCCGTGACCTCGACGGGACGGTCGCCTTCGTCCCTACGCTCGGCTCGATCCACGAGGGACACCTCGCCTTGATGCGCGAGGGACGCCGATGTGCCGACCATCTGATCGTCAGCATCTTCGTCAATCCGACGCAGTTTGAACCGGGCTCCGACTACGAGGCGTATCCCCGAGCACTCGAGAATGACTGCGAGAAGTGCGAATCGCTCGGGTGTTCGATCGTCTTCGCCCCCACCGAAGACGAGATGTACGCCGACGATCACACGACCACCGTCACCATCGACGGACTGACCGACGTTCTCTGTGGGCCCCAGCGCCCCGGCCACTTCGACGGGGTGACGACGGTGGTGACGAAACTGTTGAACATTGTGGAGCCAGAGACGGCCGTCTTCGGCGACAAGGACTACCAGCAACTGGCGATCATCCGGCGCATGGTGCGGGATCTGAATATGCCCGTCGACATCGTCGGGGTCCCAACCGTCCGCGAGACGGATGGACTGGCCGTCTCGAGCCGAAACGACTATCTCGACGACGCTCAGCGACGCGACGCCGCTGCCCTCTCTCGCGCTCTGGCTCGGGCCTGGCATCGATTCAACGAGGGCCTGCGCGATGCCGAGCAACTGGTCGAAGCCGCTCGCCATCATCTCCTCACGTACGATTCGATCGACGACGCCTCGATCGACTACGTTCAATGTGTCCATCCTGAGACGCTGCAGCTCTACGGAGGCAAACATCGCGAGATCGGCGAGGCAGGAGCCGTCATGGCGATGGCCGTCCACATCGGAGAGGCCCGTTTGATCGACAATCTCCGCCTCGACGCCCCGCTTCCGGACGAACTGTCGGACGGATGACGGCTCGAAGTGGACTGCCTCGCAGAGCTCGATCCTCCATTGACACGCGCGCCCGGAGTCGGTATTAAGTGAACGCTTGTTCAGTCGATTCGCGACGAGGAATGATTACATGTCGCAGCACGATCCCACATCCGGGGAGGGAAACGAGGACAAACGTCAGCGCATTCTGGAGGGAGCACTGGCCGCGTTTGCCGAAAAGGGGTTTTACAACGCCAAGGTCTCCGAGATCGCCGACGAAGCGGAGGTCGCCGACGGGACGATCTATCTGTACTTCGAAAACAAAGACGACCTCCTCATCTCGTTGTTCGAAGACCGCATGGAATGGATCATCAACCGGCTCGAACACGAGTTGAGCGAGGTCCAGGGGGGCATTGCCGACAGGGTTCGGCGCTTTGTCGAACTTCACTTTCAGCTGGCCGTCGAAAATCCCGAACTCGCGGAGTTCATCACGGTCGAGCTCCGTCAGAGCGCCAAGTTCATCAAGGAATACGACAATCCCAAGTTCGGGGACTACCTCGCGATCCTGACGGGGCTTATCGACGAGGGCCAGCGCAACGGAACATTCGACGACACGTTCGACAGCCGTCTGGTCAGCCGCTCCATGTTCGGCGCGCTGGACGAAGAGTTACTGGAGTTAACTCTGACCGAGACGGACGCCAACGACGTGTCGCGGCGAGCCGAACAAGTCTCTCGCATGTTGCTCGAGGGCATCATGGCCGGGGATTGAACCGCCGGTCGCATGCCTCGAGCCCAATCCGTTGCCGGTTTGCATGGAGATCCGGCGTTTGACTGATCAACGAAGGAGGACACTGTGAAGATCATGACTACTGTCAAGCGGGTCACCGACCCGGACCAGAAGATCAACATCTCCGACGACGGAACTCGCGTCGAGACCGAAGGCGACGAGTACGTCATGAATCAGATGGACGAGTGGGGCACCGAAGAGGCCATTCAGGTCAAAGAGGATCACGGCGGCGAGGTCGTCGTCGCCTCGGTCGGTCCCCAGGAGGCCACCAAGGAGATTCGCAAAGGAATCGCGATGGGCGGCGACCGCGGCGTCCTCGTCGAGACGGACGATCAACTCGACAGCGACGCGGTCGCTCGCGTGCTCGCCGAGGTGGCCAAAAACGAGGAGCCAGATCTGATCTTCCTCGGCAAGCTGGCGCTCGATACCGACCGCAACCAGACGGGCCAGCTCCTGGCCTCGTATCTGGATTGGCCCCAGGCGACGTTCGCCCACAGCGTCACCGTCGAGGACAACTCGGTGCTCGTCGAACGCGAGATCGACGGCGGCGAGGACACCAAGCGCCTCCAGACGCCGGCGGTCATTACGGCGATCGAGCGGCTCAACGATCCGCGCTACGCCAGCCTTCCCGGCATCATGCAGGCCAAGCAGAAGCCGCTCGACGAGACGACCCCCGAGGAACTCGGCGTGGATACGACGCCGAAGGTCGAGGGCGTCCAGTACGAACTGCCGCCGGAGAAAGAAGCGGGTGAAATCGTCGAGAACGTCGACGAGCTCGTCGACAAGCTCCAAGACGACGCGAACGTCATCTGACGCCGCGGACCCCGACGATCATCGGGGTCGCCCGACGAGCCGAGGCATGAAGTTCGCTTCGACCGTGATCAACCCGAGGACATCGGGACGACAACTCTCGATGTCGTCTCCCTACACACCACAACATCACCATGGGAAACGTACTCGTAGTTACAGAGGTTCAGGCGGGTGAGCTGAGAGATTCGGCCACGTACCCGACGATCTCGTTCGCTCAACGCGCCGCCGAGGCGAGCGGAGGCGACGTCTACGCCCTCGTCCCCGCCGACGGGGCCGACGACATTGCCGAAGAGGTCGCCGAGCGCGGCGTCGACCACGTGCTGGTCGCCGACGATCCGGCCTTCGACGATTACATCGCCGAGCGGATCGCCCCCGTCGTTGCGGAGGTCGCTCGCGCGATCGATGCCGAGGTCGTCTGCGGCCCCTCCAGCGCTCAGGGCTCGGACTATCTCCCCCGCACCGCCCAGCACCTGGAAGCGGGCATGGTCACCAACGGAATGGACGTCTGGGACGACGATGGCCTGAAGTTCAAGCGCCCGATCTGGTCGGGTAGTGTCCTCAAGACGGTCGACATCAACACGCCCTCCAAGGTCGTCTCGGTTCGTACGACCGACTTCGACGACCCCGAGGCGACCGATCCCGCGCCGATCGAGGCAGTCGACGTCTCGATCCCCGAGCGCGACGACGTCGAGCACGTCGAGATCGAGATCGTCGAGAGTGAGCGACCCGAGTTGACCGACGCCGACGTCGTCATCTCCGGAGGACGTGGACTGGAGTCGGCCGACGCCTTCGACATGCTCGAAGAGATGGCCGATCTGTTCGGCGGAGCCGTCGGCGCCAGCCGCGCGGCCGTCGACAGCGGCTACGCGCCCAACGACTGGCAGATCGGACAGACCGGAAAAGTCGTCGCTCCGGGGCTGTACGTCGCCGTCGCCATCTCCGGTGCGATCCAGCACCTCTCCGGGATGAAGGGCTCACAGAACATCGTCGCCATCAACACGGATGAGGAGGCTCCGATCTTCGAGGTCGCCGACTACGGCCTCGTCGAGGATGCCTTCCAGGCCGTGCCGGAGATGAACGAAAAACTCCGCGAACTGGGACTCGGCGAAGACTGAGTGTCCGTTCGACGTGGTGAGGACGCTCGTCGGCGAGTGCGTCCTCCCGCCCCCATTGTCCACCCGCGTCGAGAGGCGCGGGTTTTTTTATGGCACGTAAGCCGGGAGGGAGCCTCCATCGACCTCCACTGTTTGCCATGTTCGCCGTTTTGCCGTGGCGAAGAGCTTGCTTTATAGTGGAAGGAAGTAAGTCTCCGTGTGTTCCACAGTCTCCCAAACGTATTCACGGCCTCGCAGCGAGGACATCGACGATATGAGTACGAAGCACCCATGGACGTCGGCAGTTATCTGGGCCAGCCTCGGGCTGGGACTTCTCGCGTTCGCGGGATGTGCGCCCGAGCTCGAGTCGGGATGTGTGACCAACAACGAGTGTGGAGAGGGCGAAGTGTGCCAGGCGGGAGAGTGTCAGCCCGCCTCCAGTGACGCCGACGAAGGCGGAGGCGATACGGTCGTCGTGGACGGGGGGCGCGACGGGGGCGATGCAGGGTTTGGAGGAGAGAACGATACTGGCGAAAGAGATACGCTGGGACCGGGAGCCGATGGGACGACGGATACCTCGCCATCCAACGAGGCCTCCGTACTGGTTATTACTCCCGGTCAACTGACGATGAACATTTCGCGTCTCCAGGAAGTGCGGGCCATCTTGCTGGACGAGCAAGGCCGAGAAGTCGACCTCGAAGGACGAGAGATCGAATGGTCGACGTCCGACGCATCGGTCGTCGAGATCTACGAGCCAGGGGAGTTCGAACGCGACCGGGATCCGCGCAACGAACGGGATGCGGGTATGGCGCCTCGACCGGATGTGGGGGACGCGGGGTCGCCTCCGATCGAACCCGATGCCGAGCAGACTGCCCCCGATGTCGGCCCCGGCGATGCCGGCGCCGGAGACGGATCGTCATCCGGAGATGCCGGCATGGACGACGGCTCGGATGCAGCTCCACCCGACGTTCGGATGCTTCGGGGGGCATCGGTCGGCGAGGCGACGGTGACGGCGAAAGTCGGCTCATTCGAAGCCACGATCGATGTCACCGTCGAGGATGCTCCGACCAAGTTCGTCCAGGTGACGCCCTCCTCCCAGACGATCCAGGTCGGGGAGCAGACGCAATTTGAGGCACGCGTAGTCGACGTCTTTGGCAATCCCCTCCCGGGTTCCGATCTCACCTGGGATCTCGGCAACTCGGAAGTCGCCGAGATCGTCGACGAGGAGGCGGGCACCATTCGGGCCAATCAGACTGGCACGACGACGGTCGTGGCTCGAACCTCGAACGGCGAGCAGGGCCGTGCCACCCTCAACATCCAGCCCGTCCAAGTCGAGGGTATCGACATTCGACCCTCCGACCCCTCTCAGATTGCGCAAGGGGCGTCCGTCAGCTTGCTGGCGCTCCCCTTGAATGCATCGAGCGATCCCATCTGCTCCGAATCCCGTGTCAGCCAGGATCCGAGCCAGCCCTGTGGATACAATCTCGAATGGACGAGTGGGGCCCCGAGTATTGCGACCGTTCAGGACGATGGCAACGTCCTCGGCCAATCGGAGGGGGAGGCGACCCTCTTTGCTCGTATCCAGAATGTTCAGGCTACGGTCACCATCCAGGTCGGGCAATCGAGTTCGAACGAGCCTCCGACCGCTCGAGCCGGGTCGGATCGCTCGGCCACCCCCGGTTCGACGGTCCAGCTCGATGCATCTGGAAGCACCGACGATGGGGTGATCCAGGAGTACCGATGGGTCTTCCAGGACGTGCCGTCGGGCGCCAATCCGACATTGCGGCCGGATAACACGGAGATCGATCCCACCTTCACCCCATCGACGTCCGGAACGTACACGATCGTCCTGATCGTGACGGACAATTCGGGACAGACCGATGTCGCTCAGGTTCAAATCACCGCCAACGAGGCTCCAGTCGCCAAGGCCAGTGCCGACGCCAATCCCGTGCTCGTCGGGCAAACCGTCAATCTCGACGGCTCGGGGAGCAACGATCCCGACGGACAGATCCAGAGCTATGCGTGGTCCTTCGAGCGCACGCCATCGGGCGCTTCACCGAGTTTTGCCCCCGATGCCAGTACCGCCCAGCCGAGCTTCGACGTCTCGAAGACCGGCCAGTACGAAGTGAAATTGACCGTCACCGACAATCAGGGATTGACGTCGAGTGATACGTTGACTGTGCTCGCCGAATCCAACCAGCCGCCGACAGCCGATGCGGGTCAAGATCAGACCCTTGGACTCGCCGGGAACACGACGACCACGTCTCTCGACGGTCGAAATAGCTCCGATCCCGACGGCAGCTCTCTGACATACACGTGGTCGGTGACGCAAGCCCCTTCGAACAGCTCTCCCAATCTCACCAATGCTCAATCCTCTCGACCCGATCTCACCGTCGATACCCTCGGGACGTACGAAATTCGGCTCACCGTCGTCGACGCGGGCGGAAAATCCGACTCCGATACTGTCACCATCACGGTTCAGGCGGCTCCTCAGGCCGAGACCGGACCGGATCGCACCGTCTCCAGCCAGTCTCAGGTGCAGCTCGACGGTTCGGGCAGCTCCGACCCCGACGGGACGATCCAGACGTACCGCTGGTCGTTCGCCAGCACACCCTCGAACGTCTCCAGCCCCCCCTCGTTTCAGCCCAGCAACGATACCGTCGATCCGACGTTTACCCCCTCCCAACCCGGTCGTTACGAAGTACAACTTGAGGTGACGGACGACCGGGGGGCGACCCGCACGGATACGGTGGTGATCACCGTCAACGCTCCCCCCGTCGCCGACGCTGGCGTCGACAAGACGGTTCAACCCAATACCCAGATCCAGCTCGACGGTTCACTGAGTGACGATCCCGACGGGACGATCTCGAGTTACAGCTGGAGTTTTCAGACCACGCCTTCCGGAGCTTCGCCCTCGTTCAACCCCGGTGCCGACAAGGTTGCGCCGACCGTCACGTTTTCGCAGGAGGGGACGTATCAGCTCCAGCTCCAGGTGACGGACGACAACGGAGCGACGGGGACGGACACGCTTCAAATCGACGTCGACAGCAACGTCACCAATCAGTCGCCCACGGCCGAGGCGACCGCCTCCTCGACGAAGGTGAGCATCGGGGCCAAGGTGCAACTCGACGGCTCGGGCAGCTCCGACCCCGACGGAGCCATCCAGCGATATCAGTGGCGTTTCGAGGCCACTCCCTCGGGGGTTTCTCCGTCGTTCAGCGATCCGACCATCGCCAAGCCGACCTTCACGCCCGATCAAAACGGGACGTATGGTATCGTACTCATCGTCTGGGGCGACAAAGGCATCAAGGCGACAGCATCCGTGACGGTGACGGTCCAGTCCCCCAATCAGCCCCCCAACGCCGAAGCCGGCCCCACGCAGACGGTGACACCGCAGGGAGGGCAGACGGCTGAAGCTGAACTCGATGGCACCAAGAGCTCCGATCCGGATGGCACGATTCAGAGCTATCAGTGGACAGTTGTCAGTCAGGCATCGGGCTCGTCTCCCAAGTTCGACGATGCCACGATCCCTCAACCCACGTTGACACTCGATCAAATCGGAACGTACGAAGTGCAACTGAAGGTGACCGACAATCGAGGGGGAACGGATACCGACACCGTCATCATCGAGGTCGAGCTCCCCGCCTCCAATCAACCGCCGGTAGCCGATGCGGGCTCCGATCAGACGGTCAGTCTGCAGAGCGGAACGGTCGATGTTCAGTTGAATGGTTCGAACAGCTTCGATCCCGATGGCTCGATCCAGGAATATGCGTGGACCGTCGTCAACAAGCCCTCGGGCAGCAATCCGAGCTTCGACGATCCCACGATCGTCCGCCCCACGCTCACTTTGGACAAGACGGGCCTCTACGAACTCCGGCTCAGAGTCACGGACGACAGCCAGGCCACGGACTCCGACATACTGACCATCGAAGTTCAGTGACGGAAGCAAGGGGGGAGTAGATGGCAGTCCCGACCCGTTCGAGCTCCGTGATGGGAGGAGGATCAGCGTCTCGCGAGACCGGAGTGCCATGCTCGTGTGCTCGGGAGGGAGACCAACGTTCGATAAAGAGGGAGACGATGGCCGGGGCACAAAGGCTAAAATCTACCCGCGTATCTTTGGGGGAACGAGCGATGCTTCGAGGGGACGAGCGTCGGTGCAGACAGGGCATCCGCGACACGAGAGTCCGTCGTATCGCGCAGGGGCTTCAGACAAGCAATTTCCACGCCAACGTGTTTGACGGGGGGAGGGCCGCGTTTATGTTTGCTGGCGATTCGAACGGACGAGTCGATTCGACGGGATGCGTCAGATGTACTCGGCACGGGTCCATCGAACGGCTCTGGATACGACAACCCACTATTCTTGTACGGACATCGAGGAGTGTTCGATGCGAACGGATCAATTGACCATCAAGGCGCGAGAGGCGATCGCCGATGCGCGGGACCTCTGTGAGGATGAGGGTCACCCCGAGATACGGCTCGTCCACGTCCTGCACGCCCTGCTCGAGCAGGACGGGGGCATCGTCGAGCCCATCCTCGAGAAGCTCGGCGTGAGTCTGGGGCGCCTTCGCAGCGCAATCGCCGACGAACTCGAACGCCAGCCGACCGTCGAGGGGGGGCGCACGGACGTCGCTGACGCCCTCAACGACGCGCTCCGCGCGGCCGAACACGAGGCCGACCAGCTCGAAGACGAGTACGTCTCGACCGAGCACCTGTTGTTGGCCTTCTCGAAGAGCGAGGACAAGACCGGCGAGCTGCTTCGCGACCACGGCGTCGACGAGGACTCGATCCGACAGGCGCTCCGGGAGGTGCGCGGCGGTCAGCGCGTGACCGACGTCGACCCCGAGTCCAAGTACCAGGCGCTCGACAAATACATGCAGGACTTGACCGAGATGGCTCGCCAAGGCGATCTCGATCCGGTTATCGGCCGCGACGAAGAGACGCGTCGTGCGTTGAAGGTCCTCAGCCGCCGTCGCAAGAACAACCCCGTGCTGATCGGCGAACCCGGTGTCGGCAAGACGGCCATCGTCGAGGGGATCGCCCAGCGCATCACCGACGGCGACGTCCCCGAGAGTCTCCAGGACAAACGTGTCATGTCGCTCGACCTGGGCTCGCTGCTGGCCGGCACGAAGTACCGCGGTGAATTCGAGGACCGCCTCAAGGCCGTCCTCCAGGAGATCGAAGAGGCCGAGGGCGACATCATCGTCTTCATCGACGAGCTCCACACCGTCGTCGGGGCCGGCGCCTCCGAGGGCGCAATGGACGCCTCGAACATGCTCAAACCGGCGCTGGCCCGAGGCGTGCTCCACTGTATCGGGGCGACGACCACCGCCGAGTTTCGCCAGCACATCGAAGAGGACAAGGCTCTCGAGCGGCGTTTCCAGCCGATCCTCGTCGAGGAGCCCTCGGTCGACGAGACCATCACGATCTTGCGCGGGCTCAAGGAACGCTACGAAGTCCACCACGGCATCAAGATTGCAGACGCCGCACTGGTGGCCGCCTCGAAGCTCTCGCACCGCTACATCTCGGATCGCTTCCTGCCGGACAAAGCCATCGATCTGATCGACGAGGCCGCGGCCGGCGTGAAGCTCGAGCTCGAGAGCCTGCCCCAGGAGATCGACGAGATCGAACGCGAGATCCGCTCGCTCGAGATCGAACAGCAGGCACTCAGCGGCGGCAATGACGCCAGCCAGGCGAAGCGCGACGAGATCAAATCTCGGCTCGAGGAGCTGCGCGAGCAGGCCGAGGCCATGAAGGACGATTGGATGCGCGAGCGCGAGGTCATCAACGAGATCCGCGACCTCAAGAGCGAGATCGAGGACCTCAACCACGAGTACAAGACGGCCGAGCGCGAGGGCGAACTCGATCGCGCCGCCGAGATCCGCTTCGGCAAGCTCCCCGAAGTCGAACAGGATCTCGAGGATCGCCAGGAGGAACTCCAGCAGCTCCAGGAGGATGGCAGTTTCCTGCGCGAGGAGGTCACCGACGAAGACGTCGCCCGCATCGTCTCCAACTGGACTGGTATTCCGGTCGACAAAATGCTGGAGGGCGAAAAGGAAAAACTCCTCAAAATGGAAGAGCGCCTCCATCAGCGCGTCATCGGCCAGGACGAAGCCGTCGAAGCCGTCTCCGATGCCGTCCGACGCGCTCGAAGCGGGCTCCAGAATCCCGATCGGCCGATCGGGACCTTCATCTTTCTCGGGCCCACTGGTGTCGGCAAGACCGAGCTGGCGCGAGCGCTGGCCCAGTTCCTCTTCGACGACGAGTCGAACATGGTGCGGCTCGACATGTCGGAGTACATGGAGAAACACTCGGTCGCCCGGATGATCGGCTCGCCGCCGGGTTATGTCGGCCACGACGAGGGCGGTCAGTTGACCGAACACGTCCGCCGCAAGCCCTACTCGGTGGTCCTGCTCGACGAGATTGAGAAGGCTCACCAGGAGGTCTTCAACACGCTGCTCCAGCTGCTCGACGACGGTCGTCTGACCGACGGCAAGGGGCGCACCGTGGACTTCACCAACACGGTCGTCATCATGACCTCGAACGTCGGCAGCAACTATATCCAGAAGTTCAGCCAGAGCGACCCCGACAAGGCCGAACAGAAGGTCAACGATGAGTTGCGTCGGACATTCCGCCCCGAGTTTCTCAACCGCATCGACGACGTCATCCTCTTCAACGCGCTGACGCGGGAGGACATGGACGAGATCGTCGAGATCCAGCTCGAGGACGTTCAGGCGCTGCTCGACGAACGCGATTTCGAGCTGGAGCTGACCGAAGACGCCAAGCAATTCCTCGCCAGCGAAGGATACGATCCCGACTTCGGGGCGCGGCCGCTCCAGCGGGTCATCCAGCGCGAGGTCCAAAACGAGCTGGCCACCCGGCTGCTCGAGGACGAATTCGAGTCGGGCTCCACGATCCATGTCGGTCGGGACGACGACGAGGAGTCGCTGACCTTCAGCGACGAACCGCCGGCCGAATCGGCCGCCGAGTGATCGGTTGCCACACCCTCTGAGAGGGGCTATGGTCCACGTCCGTCCGGCGCATGGCAACATGGTGCCGGGCGGATTTTTATTTTGAGGCTCGCGCGCTCAGTCTCCGGGACGCCCCGTGACGTTCACCTCGTCTCGGCTCGGGGCCACGAGACAATATCCCGATAGAGGGGGGACGCCCGACGCTCCCTCGCTGGCGCGCCCTTCGACCGCTCGCCAATACCGACCGACTGCGACCAGGGGACCGATGTCCACGGAACACCAGACCAAATACGTCTTCATCACGGGGGGCGTCATCTCGAGCCTCGGCAAGGGGATCTCGGCCGCCGCGCTCGGCGCGCTGATGGAAAATCGCGGGCTGCGCGTCACCTTCATCAAGGTCGATCCCTACATCAACGTCGATCCCGGCACGATGAACCCCTTCGAACACGGCGAGGTCTTCGTGACCGAGGACGGCACGGAGACGGACATGGATCTGGGCCACTACGAGCGCTTCACGTCGGCCCGGATGACCGAAGCCAACAACTGCACGACGGGCCAGGTCTACGATGCGGTCATCAGCAAGGAACGACAGGGCGAGTATCTGGGCACGACCGTCCAGGTCATTCCCCACATCACCGACGAGATCAAATCGCGCATCGAACGGGCCTGTGGCGACGCCGACATCGCCTTCGTCGAGATCGGCGGGACGGTCGGCGACATCGAGTCGCTCCCTTTCCTCGAGGCGATTCGTCAGATGATGCAGGATCTCGGCGAACAGAACGCCGTCTGCATGCACACGACGCTCGTGCCGTATATCGAGGCGGCCGACGAGATGAAGACCAAGCCCACTCAGCACTCGGTCAAATCGCTCCGCGAGATCGGGATTCAGCCCGAGTTTCTGATCTGCCGCAGCGACCGCGAGCTCCACGAGGGCATCGAAGAAAAGATCTCGCTCTTTTGCAACGTCCCCGAGCGGCGCGTCATCACCGCCAAGGACGCCGAGACGATTTACGAGGTCCCCCTCCTGTTTGCCGAACAGGGTGTCGACGAGGAACTCTCCGATGCGCTCAACATCTGGTCGCGCAAGGCGGAGATGGACGAATGGAAGAAGCTGGTCGAACGCATCAAATATCCCGAGCGCGAGGTGACCATCGGCATCGTCGGCAAGTACGTCGATCTGACCGAAAGCTACAAGTCGCTCAACGAGGCGCTCCTCCATGCGGGCGTCGCCCACGAGGCGGAGGTCGAGCTGGCATTTGTCGACTCCGAGGAGCTGACCGAATCGAATGTCGCCGACCATCTCGACGACTGCAACGGCATCCTCGTCCCCGGGGGCTTCGGCGAGCGGGGGATGGACGGCAAGATGAAGGCGATTCGATACGCCCGCGAAGCCAATGTCCCGTTTTTGGGCATCTGTCTCGGCATGCAGTTGGCGGTCGTCGAGTTTGCGCGCCACGTCGCCGGGCTCGAGGGCGCCGATAGCTTCGAATTCAACGAGGAGACAGAGGCTCCGGTCATCTCGTTGATGCCCGAACAGCAAGACATCGACGAAAAGGGGGCGACGATGCGGCTCGGCGCCTATCCCTGCGAGCTCGAGCCCGGCACGCGAACGGCCGAGATCTACGGCACCGACGAGATCAGCGAGCGCCACCGCCACCGCTTCGAGTTCAACAACGACTATCGCGAGCGTCTCGTCGAGGCGGGCATGGTCGTCAGCGGCACCTCCCCCGACGACGTCCTCGTCGAGATGATCGAGCTCGACGACCATCCCTGGTTTGTCGGCTGCCAGTTCCACCCCGAATTCCAGAGCAGACCGACCGACCCTCACCCGTTGTTCGAGGACTACATCGCGACGTGTCTGGCGCGGAAGGACAACTGAGATCGGGAGGTCGCCATACTCAATCCAGCCAGATCGCCTCGATTTCGATCGTCAGCCTCCCGTCGCCCCCGACCTCCGAGTCGAGGACGCATCGTCCGTTCCCGATCACCAAGCTGTGAGGCGGTGAAGAGGCACGCCCCAAAGTGGCGGCGTTTTCGATGGATACAGCCGAGAGAGGCTCTCCTCCCTTGAAACCCAATCGTGGGGACGTATGCGTTCGGAGTAGGCGGAGACGTCGGAAGGACTGCGACGCCTCGGACGTTTCCCCCATACCTCATTGTTGGCCTGTACTTCGGGAGTGACCATGTCTGACATCGTACTTCGAGTCGACGGAATGACCTGTAGCGGGTGTGCTTCGACGGTTCGCGATGCGCTCGAGGCGGTCGATGACGTCCAGTCGGTCGAGGTCGACCACGAAGCCGATCGGGCCGTCGTCACCGTCGCCGATCGAGACGAAGATCTCGAACAACGTCTGATCGCGGCGGTCGAGGAGTCGGGCTACGAGGCTCGACTCGAGACTGACGATGAGGCGTCCGACAGGGCCGAACCCTCTGGATCTGACGACGATCCCGATGATTCGAAGGACATCTCGAGCGGGATGGAGTCCGATTCGCCTTCGCGCGACCTCTCCTCCGCCGCGCCCTCCCGCGACGACGAGATACGACTCGACATCGAGGGGATGACCTGTGCCTCGTGTGTCAATCACGTCGAGGAGGCGTTGAGCGACGCTGAGGGAGTCGAATCGGCCGAGGTGAACTTCGCCACCGAGAGTGCCGCCGTCCATCCCTCCGGTGACGTCACCGACGACTGGCTCGATCAGCTCCGAGGTACCGTCGACGAGGCGGGCTACGGCGTCGTCAACACCGATGCGGAGAGCAACGACGGGCGTTCGGGCAGCTCGGCGTCGACGAGCACGCGCCGCCGCGTCAGTGAGCGCCGCGAGGACGAGGCCCAAGCCTGGTGGCATCGCTGGATCGTCGGATTGACCCTGACGATTCCGGTCGTCTTCCTGCAGATGGGGCCCGGCTGGTTCGGGCTCGAGCTGTCGGAGGGCGCCCATCTCGGACGCCTCCTGACGATGGCCTATCTGGCGACGGTCGTGGTCGTCTACGTCGGACGAGCGTACTTCGAGAGCGGCTGGAAGGCCTTCAAGCGCGGCACGTCCAACATGGATACGCTCGTCTCGATGGGGACGACCGTCGCGTGGGCCTTCTCGATGATCGTCGCCGGCGCGGCGCTCTTCGGCATCACCATCGGCGAGGGGGACGTCTACTTCGAGGCGGCGGTGATGATACTGACGCTGATCTCGATCGGCAAGTGGCTCGAGGCTCGAGCCAAGGGCAAGGCCGGCGAGGCGATCGAGGAACTGCTCGATCTGGCTGCCGAAGAGGCGACGATCCGCCGCGGCGACGAGTGGGTCGACGTGCCACTGTCGGAGGTCGAGGTCGGCGACGAGATGCTCGTCCGGCCCGGCGACAAGATTCCGACCGACGGCATCGTCGAGGAGGGGCGAGCCGATGTCGACGAGTCGATGCTCACCGGCGAATCGGTCCCGGTCGGCAAGTCCGAAGGAGACGAAGTGATCGGCGCCACCATCAACACCGACGGGCGTCTCGTCGTGCAGGCGACCAAGGTGGGCGACGAGACGGCACTCTCCCAGATCGTCGACCTCGTCGAGCGGGCCCAGGGTTCCAAGGCCGACGTCCAGCGGCTCGCCGACCGGGTCTCGTCGGTCTTCGTGCCGACGGTCCTCAGCATCGCCGCCCTGACGTTCGCGAGTTGGCTCCTGCTGGCCGGTGATCTCGGCGGAGCCATTCTCGCTTCGGTGGCCGTGCTGATCGTCGCCTGCCCCTGTGCACTCGGATTGGCAACACCGACGGCCATCATGGTGGGGGTCGGGATGGGGGCCAGTCGCGGTGTGCTGATTCGAGACGCTCAGGCCCTCGAGCAGGCTCGGAGCGTCGAGACGGCCATCTTCGACAAGACCGGCACCCTGACGCACGGCGAGATGGAACTGACCGATCTCGTCGCCATGGAGGGGAGGAGCGACGAGGACGTCCTGAGGTGGGCCGCCGGGCTCGAGAGTGCCAGCGACCATCCCATCGGACAGGCTCTCGTCGAGGCCGCCGACGATCGCGGACTCGACGTCTCGGACCCCGAGGACTTCGAATCGGTGGCCGGAGAGGGCATCCGAGGGACGATCGACGACCGAGATCTGGCGGTTGGCAAACCCGAATGGCTGCTCGACGGCGACCATCCCATCTTCGAGTCGATCCGCGAGCTCCGCCAGCAAGGACGGACGGTCGTGGCGCTCGCCGCGCCGTCCGGGCCTCGCCCCGCCGCTCGCGACCTCTCGGCCGCCGCCAACCCCGCCGCTCGCGAGGGGGGCGAGACTGTCTCGCCTCCGCTGGAGACGGATGAAGGCTGGGAGCCCCTCGGCATCTTTGCGGTGGCCGACACCCTCAAGGAAGAGGCCGGTGAGATCGTCGACTGGCTTCACGAGCGCGGCACCGACGTCTGGATGATCACCGGCGACAACGAGCAGACCGCCCGCGCCATGGCCGAACAGACGGGCATCGAGCCCGAACGCGTCAAGGCGGAGGTCCGACCGGAGGACAAGGCCGGCGCCGTCGCCGACCTGCAGGACGAGGGACACACCGTCGCGATGATCGGCGACGGGATCAACGACGCCCCGGCGTTGGCGCAGTCCGACCTCGGGATTGCGCTCGGCACCGGGACCGACGTCGCCATCGAGTCCGCCTCCATCACGCTGGTCTCGGGGGCGATTCAAGGTGTTCGACGGGCCATCTCGCTGTCAGAGCTGACCTACCGCAAGATCGTCCAGAAC